>JBKJSI010000227.1:0-40752 GCA_046595915.1 Pirellulaceae bacterium | reverse complement strand
TTTTCAGCAGGTGGTCGAGGTGGCCGAGTTTGGATGGTTGTTTGAACGACATTGTGATTACGTCCTTCGTCATTTGTCACTCGTGATCGCTTGGCATCCCATTTTAGGAATTGAGTGGCGCTATTTGTGCGCTATTTTTGAAACCATTTCTTGCCACAGATTTCACGGATTAATGCGGTAGCAGGGATGAACGCAGGTGAACACAAATGCGGGGGGAGGATCGCGGAAATGGGAGGGGAGCTATGGGAGCTGAACGGCTTTTGAGTTTCGGACCGCTTCAACACTCTGAATTCGCACTGGCATAGCCAGTGGCACACGGCGGAGGTGATTTGGCTTGAGTGATCGGCGGGCCGCGCGGTCGGCCTGGGCTAACAAAGGGGCATTTCCCAGGGCATTTCCCCTTTGTTCCCCCCGACAAGATGTCGCTTGTGCGTCGGGCATTTAGCGAGGCGGCTGTCCAAGGGTTTTGAGTGCGACATCCACCCCCGAAGCCGTGTATGCAACGTGATCAATACTGCCTCGCGACACTTGCCGGAATCCTTTGCAAATCTGGCGATGGGCCACGTGACATCTTGACATCGCCGATTTACACTCGTTGCGAACACGATTTACCGCCTACGATCTGATTGCCTTTGCCTACTGAAACTGTGTCTTGCTCGCTAGGAAGTCACTAAATGGTTCAAAAACAGTCCAAGATTGCTGGCGTGCTCAAGAAACATGAGTCGGATCTGGTTGCGGAATGGCTGAAGCAAATTCAATCGAGTGCGGGCGGAAAAGATGGCCGCATCAGTGAGAATGAACTGAAGACGCAGGCGAAGCAGTTTATTTCACTCTTACTGCTGGTGGCGCAGTCTACCGATCCTCGTAGTACGCAAAGCGTTGAGTGGAAAGAGATCGCCGAGTTTCTCGAAGGGGTATCGAAAGCGCGCGTCCTTCAAGGATTCACTTCTGACGAGACCGCAACGTTTATTTTTTCGCTGAAGGCGCCGCTCTTTTCTCGATTGCGGCAAGAGTGCGGCAATGATGGCGAATTCTTAGCGGACGGGATTTGGCAGGCGACAGAACTTCTCGATCGGATGGGGCTGATGACGGTTCGAGCCTTCCAGCGTACGCGCGAAGAGGTTATTCGGCGACAGCAGGAAGAACTACTTGAACTCTCGACGCCGGTTGTGAAGATGTGGGATGGGATCCTGGCGTTGCCGATGATCGGGACGCTCGATAGCAATCGAACCCAGGTCGTGATGGAATCGCTCTTGCAGCGGATTGTCGATACCGGTTCTGAAATCGCGATTATCGACATTACGGGCGTGCCCACGGTTGATACGCTTGTCGCTCAGCATTTGCTGAAGACGGTGACCGCGATTCGGCTGATGGGCGCGGATTGCATTATTAGCGGGGTGCGCCCGCAGATTGCCCAGACGATCGTCCATTTGGGGATCGATTTGCAGGGCATCACCACTAAGGCCACGCTGGCGGATGCGCTCGCAGTCGCACTGAAGCGATCTGGTTTCGCCATCACTAAAGCCAAAGTTTAGGGATGCAAACTGACCATGGAACGCATTCCGATATTACGGATGGGAGATTTTCTCCTCATCACGATTCAAGTCGACATGCATGATGAGTTGGCATTGCAGTTGCAGGATGATTTGACCGGAATGATCTCCAAGACCGGAGCTCGCGGGGTGCTCATCGATATTTCTGCACTGGAGATGGTGGACTCGTTTATCGGGCGCATGATCGCCAATATCGCCGGGATGTCGCGGATTCTCGACGCCAAGACGGTGGTGGTGGGAATGCGGCCCGCGGTGGCGATCACGCTTGTCGAGTTGGGTCTGTCGCTTGAGGGTGTCAAAACCGCGCTGAATGTGGATCGAGGGATGCAATATCTGCGAGCTCGTGTGGACGATGAGGGAGCGGTTGATGGCCATTTTGCGGAGTGACACACTCGCTATTCGGAATCAGCAAGACATCGTTCTCGTTCGCCAGGCCGTCCGAAAGCTCACTCTGGAGCTGGAAATGAGCCTTGTCGATCAAACGAAGATGGTGACCGCAGCGAGTGAACTAGCCCGCAATGCATTTGTGTATGGCGGCGGCGGAGAGATGCGATGGGAGATCGTCGAGGATGGCCGGCGACGAGGCTTGAAATTGTGCTTCATTGACCAGGGGCCGGGCATCCCTGATTTGACCTTGGCGATGACCGACGGTTGGACGAGCGGCAATGGAATGGGAATGGGGCTAAGCGGCGCGAAGCGACTCGTCAACGACTTCGATATTCAGACGGCGCCGGGCAAGGGGACGCAAGTTTCCATTACTCGCTGGAAGTAAAAATGGAAGCTGTTTTCACTTTGCCAAAATGTCTGCACGCGATCCCGGTCTCCGAGGCGAGCCAGGTGGGCGAAGCGCGGCGTTATGTTTCCAAGGTGACCCAGAGCCTTGGATTCAATGAGACTCAACAAGGCAAATCCGCAATCATCGCTACTGAGCTGGCGACGAATTTGGTTCGGCATGCCAACGGCGGCGAATTGCTAATCGGCGCCTCAACGACCGGTGATCAGGCAGCGATCGATTTGTTTTCGATCGATCGCGGACCGGGCATGGCGGATCCCGCCAGGTGTCTGGCCGACGGGTTTTCTACCGGCGGAAGCCAGGGGACGGGTTTGGGGGCGATCCAGCGACTGGCGAGCGAATTCGACCTTTTCTCCGTCGCCGGGGCCGGGACGATTCTCTTTGCAAGAGTCAGCGACCAATCGACTGCGTTGCCCGAGAGAGCCTCCTTTTGTGTGGCGGGAATCTGCCGTCCCGCTCCGCGCGAAGAGATGTGCGGAGATGCGTGGCTGGCGATCGAACGCGAGGGAGAATTAGCGGTCTTTTTGGCGGATGGGCTCGGACATGGGCCGCTGGCCGCGGACGCCGCGAATGCTGCGATTGGGGTCTTTCGAGAACAGGCGTTCGCGGATGCGGTTAGCCTGATGAAATTGGTGGACATGAAACTTCGTGGTTCGCGCGGCGCGGCCGCCGCGATTGCGAAGTGCGATCTGAAGAATCGAAGTTTGAGTTGCGTTGGCGTCGGTAATATCGCCGGCTCTATTCAGGCGATTGGGGAGGGAAAAGCTCGAGGATTGGTTTCCCATAATGGAGCGGTTGGCGTCGAAGCGAAACGAATTCAGGAATTTACGTATCCAATCCCTGATCGAGCACTTATCCTACTTCACTCCGACGGTCTGCGTACTCGGTGGGATTTGAGCGCTTACCCGGGACTACTCCTGCGTCATCCGGGAGTGATTGCCGGCGTGCTGTATCGCGATTTTGCGAGAGGTTCTGATGATCTCACGATCGTCGTGATCCGACCTCTAACAACCTCTTAGGGGACACTTGGACGTGACTCTTCAACCGAGCGAAATGAGAGTCGATAGGCAACATGAGACTCGCGAGCAGTTGCTGGCGAGGATTGAAGCGTTGCAAATGCAATCCTTGCAGCTCGAAGCCGAACTCGCTGAAACCAACACGGGAGTAGTGGCCCTTTACGCGGAACTTGATGACCAAGCAAATGAGTTACGGGCGACGACCGAGCTGAAAAGTCGCTTTTTGTCTTACATGAGCCATGAGTTTCGCACCCCACTGGGGTCGATTAGAAGCATCGCCCGGATTTTGCTGGACAAGATGGACGGCCCCCTCACCGAGGAACAAGAGAAGCAGGTCACCTTCATTCAAACTTCGGCGGTTGAGTTGACAGACATGGTCAACGATTTGCTCGACCTTGCCAAAATTGAGGCCGGGCGTGTCAATGTGTCACCCGAGTGGTTTGACATGCTCGACTTTTTTTCGGCGCTGCGGGGCGTGTTCAAACCGTTGTTGACGAATGCCGACGTGCATTTGGTTTTTGCGGAACCGACTACCTCGGGACGCCTGTTCTCGGACAACCAGAAACTGTCGCAGATTTTGCGGAATTTCATCTCGAATGCCCTCAAATTCACGGTCGAAGGGGAAATCCGTGTCTCCGCGGAGGCCCTCGACAGTACGCTGGTCCGGTTCTCGGTGGCGGATACCGGCATTGGGATTGCACCCGAGCACCATGCTACGATCTTCGACGACTTTTCGCAGATTGACTCGCCCTTGCAGCGAAAATGGCGAGGAACGGGACTCGGACTCTCACTGAGCAAGCGTTTGGCGCAGCTTCTTGGGGGGGAGATCTCGATGACGAGTACGCCGGGCGTCGGCTCTGTTTTTTCCGTGACGATTCCCATGAAACTCGCAACCTAGTGCTTTGTCACAATTAGATTTTGGAGTTGATCCGAGCCGTGTTTAGAAAACAAAACAGACTGAATTAGTCTTGCAAAACAGCCTGTTTCGCCGTTTTGTTTTCGAAACACAGCCACACATCCATCCCCAATTCAAGTTGTGACAGAGCACTAGCCCGTGAACTCCGCTCCGCCGCCTAAAAAGGGTTAACGGCGTTGCCCGCCACCCGTCCGCGAGGACCGCCCCAAGTTCGGTTTTTGGAAGAGAAGGCCTACAAAAAGTCTTGACCCGTTTGCTGTGAAAAGAATGAGCTGCCCAAGGTGGGCCCGCCGGTTGAAGCAGTTACAACTTCAACTGCGACTTAGATCGCCGGATCGGTCATGGTCTCGCCACTGGTCGAGATTATCTGCGTCTGGCTTTGTACACTGGCGATGGCGAAGATGAGTTCTTGAGGTCGAATCGGCTTGCAGACGTGTTCCTGAAAACCTGCGGCCATCGCTCGGACGCGGTCTTCGGTGCGGGCGAAGGCCGTCAACGCAACCGCGGGCGTGCCACCACCATTAGCAGCTGACAGTGAACGCACTTTGCGAATGAATTGATAGCCATCCATATCGGGCATGCCGATGTCGCTCAGAATGACATGAGGAACGGCGCTCGCGATTAGGTGGAGGGCTTGGGCTGCGGAGGAGGCAACCACGACTTCGGCGCCACATTCGGTGAGGACGCGTTCGACGAGGTTTCTGGCGTCTTGTTCATCGTCCAAGACGAGTACTTTGATGCCTGCGAGACTGTGCGAATCCCAGGTTGCTTTGGAGGATTTCGCTAAATCGCCCGTCACGGCGCCGCGCGTGGGAATTCGGGCTGGTAGCTCTAGGATAAAGGACGTTCCTTGGCCTTTTCCAAGGCTCTCAACGCGGATCGAGCCGCCATGTAGTTCGACCAAGTGCCTCACGATGGACAACCCGAGGCCGAGGCCGCCGAAGCGCCTTGTCGTTGACGAATCGACTTGCCGAAAGCGTTCGAAGATGGAAGGCAAATACTGAGGATCGATTCCGATTCCTGTGTCGCGAACGGTGAGTTCGACTTTGCCCTCGACGCCGCGGAGAATAATGTCAACTATGCCGTTTTGGGGCGTGAATTTGATGGCGTTCGTCAGCAGATTCCAGACGATTTGTTGAAGGCGAGTCGCGTCACCGAGGACGAGACCGCCTTCGGGATCGAAAAAGGTGCGTAGGCGAATTTCCTTGGCGTTCGCCGAGGGCCGCACGGAATCCATTGCCGCGCTGACAACCATTACCATTTCCGTCGGCTGCACATCGAGCACGACTTTGCCCGAGATGATGCGGCTCATGTCGAGTAGATCTTCGATGAGTTGGGCTTGCAGCTTGGCGTTACGCTCGATGACCTCGAGGCCCTGTTCCAAGTCCTCGGGCGCCGTACTGCGGCGAAGGATCTGCGACCAGCCGAGAACGGCATTAAGTGGCGTTCGCAACTCGTGGCTCAGGGTCGCCAAGAATTCGTCTTTAAGCTGACTGGCGCGCTCCGCGTCACTTCGGGCGGCGCGCTCACTTTGCAAAAGTGCTTCGCGCTCTTGCTCATACCGTTTTCGAGAACTGATTTCTCGCGTTACCGCGAGTTGTCCGATCTGTCCGCCGTTGAGCTGAATGGGGACGGCGTGGGTTTCCATCCATCGCCGCGCTCCCTTGAGACCGTTAATTTCAAATTCCCAATTGACTCGCTCGCCGGCACAGACGCGGCGATGGCTTTCGATCCAGTGGTCGCGGTGTTCCGCCGCGACGAGCTCAAACACCGATCGATCACGGACCTCCTCTTCGGAATTCGCTTCGATGAAGTTCAGGCCCGCTTGATTCATATATTCGAGGGCGCCATCGGGGCGGACGATCTTGACGCATTCGGGAGTCGCTTCCACCACCGCGCGAAGGCGCTCTTCAGTAGCGCGTCGGGCGTCCTCCGAATGCTTACGTTCAGAAATGTCACGGGCAATCTTGGATGCGGCGGTGATCTCGCCGAGATCATTCAGAATGGGCGAAATTGTTAACGAAAGATGAACTTGGGAGCCATCTTTGCGAACGCGAATCGTCTCGATGTGGTCAATTCGTTCACCGCGGCGGAGTCGACGGAGAATTTCTTGTTCCTCATCGAGTCGATCGGTAGGAATGAGCATCGAGATATGCTTGCCGATCGCCTCGGAAGATGGATAGCCGAAGAGACGCTCTGCGCCCGCATTCCAGGTTTCGATAACTCCGTGAAGTGATTTGCTGATAATTGCGTCGCCGGACGAGTCGACGATGGCGGCGAGTCTCCACTGCGCGGATTGTCCGGTTGACTGATACCAACTGACGCTTCGCGCGGTCCAAAAGATGAGGGCGACGAGCAGTGCGATCTCGCAGATCGTGCGCAGCGCCGTACCAAAAAGGGCGTCAAAATAGCCGAGCGCCTCACCCTGGATCCGCAGCCAGCCAAGCAAAAATGGAATTACAATCACGGGAACAATTAGCCGCCGCAGGAGCGCGCCGCCGGCGTCTTTCTTCGTCAAAGCCGAGACGAGGCCGAACTCGGGTACGAGCGGCATCATGGCCAAACTTACCGCCGCAATGACCGTGGTGGTCGCAAAGGCGATTCCCGTGTAGCGAGCGATTCCAAAGAGGGCATTCGCGCCGAAGAAATAACCGGTGAAAGAGAACAGCGAAATGAACAGGGTGCAAATCGAAATTCCCACTGCCAGGCGACGTCCAAGCGCGTTTCGCAGCGCGAGAATGATGGCGATGCCCAGGACCAGATAGGAAAACGAAGCGGGCGGTCCCATCCTTAATGGCGAAGCGGCGGCGCGCTGACCAAAAGTGGGTGTGAATAGTAGCGTATCGATGCCAAGGTTGATGCTCGTCAAATGTTCAAACAAGGTCGCCCCGCCGATGATCGCTGCAAACCCCGCAGAAGTGATCGCAACCGATCGAGTTCCCCGTTTACTCCCTTGCGTAGCGGCGATCAGGGCGATTCCCAAGCAGACGGCGCCAATCGCCGTGTTGGGAAACATCGAAATGCCTTCGTTGGTCCAATCGGTGAGGCGCTCGATCTGGAAAATCCAACCGGTGAGAACGGTAATGCCTACGACGATTGCGTAGGCGGATAATCCGACGGTTGTCCAAAGAAATAAATTATGTGGAGTGACGCTTTTCGTTGTGAGTTTCCCGCCCGCCAGTTCGTCTGGTTCGAAGCTGGTAGGATTCGTGAAACTTTTCATTGAGGCGTCTTAAATCTCGGTAGCGGCAAGCAGCTAATAGCGATGGGGCGCCCCGTAGGACGAGCCTATTGTAACGGGGCGGGCGGATGGCAGTTAGGTGCAATTCTGTTGCCAAGCGGGCGAGGGTAATGTCGTTGGCATTCATTAACCCACGAATTGAATCGGTGGGTTATTGAGATCCCCAGACCTTTAACATGATGGCAAGAGGTCTGGCGCCCGCGACATCATGTCGCAAGAAGTGGCTCAACGGGTTAATTTAGAGGTGCTATGGCAGGCATTCTGTAATTTCACGGGTTTCGCAATCTCACGCTGGGTTTTTTTCGAGGGACACACAACACCAGCACTTCTGGCGTAGAGCGCGTTCGCGAATTGGTCGTCGTTGTAGGACGGTAAGCTATGCCGTTCACCCTTCTCGTTTTCGATACGGCGCAAAAATAATTGCTGTGGTCGGACATTTTTGCAACGCGAGAAGCGCGCTTTCAAAGGCGCGAAGGCGACCATCTTTTATTCGTCGATCCTTGCTACCTCATGCCGCATTACTGGCACATTCTGCTGGCATCTTCAGTTGGCATCTTCAGTTGGCATCTTCAACTGGGAGGAAGCGAGGAATGCGGACTGTGAAGGTGGTGCCTTCGTCTGCCGTGGAGGCGACTGTCACCGTGCCTCCGTTGGCGGCGACGATCTCGCGCACGATGTATAGACCTAGCCCGATGCTGCCTGCGGTTCGCTGCGATGCCGAGTCCCGCGTTGTGTACCGCTTCAGCGGGTCGAAGATTGTTGGCAACAGCTTGGGCGGGATCGGTGCGCCCGCATTGCGGATGTTCAAGACCACGTGGGTTCCTTCCGGGTCGGAATCCTCCGTGGCCGTTCCTTTTGAAGTCAATGACAGATCGATCGGCCCCTCGGGTGACCCGTGTTGAATGGCGTTGCCGATGAGGTTGGAGATGACCTGGCGGATTCGGCCCGCGTCCCAGACGCCGTGGACGTCGCCATCGGAGTGAAAACGCAGGGTGCGCCCTGGATGAGCGATGCGACACGAGTCGATCACGTCACGGCAAAGTTCTTCCAGATCGACTGGCCCTCGATTCAACGGCATTGCGCGGCCCAATCCGCTCGATGAAAAGTCGATCAGGTCGCTGATCAACTGCATCATTGCGTCGGTGTTTTTCTTGATCATGGCCATCGCGTCGGTAGTGGCCTGATCTTGGTTGCTCAGCGAGACGACCTGTGCGGCCATGCGAATGCAATGGAGAGGGTTGCGGAGGTCGTGGCTGAGGATCGCGAGGAACATCTGCCGCGACTCATCGATGCGTTTGGAATAACTGCCGACGCCTCGGGCAAGCGACTGGTCGAGCGCTTCGTCGAAGCGTGTGATGTCGTCCAGGTCGTTGCGATTTGGCTCCGGAAGACTTTCTCGCCACAGTCGCAACACGCTGGCGCGAAGGGCGCGGTATTCGGAGACGACATCGGTAATATGGAAGCCCGAGCCTACCCGCTCCACGCCATGCAGGTCCGAGGCGTCGTCGAGACGGTCGCTAGCAGTACTGGCGGCGCCGCCATCCCCTTTCGACTTGCTCTCCTGCTGCTCCAGGCTCTGGCGGTTTTGCATGTCGCGCGCGGTGGCGCGCAGGATCGATCCCGCATCGTCACGCAGTGCGACGATGGTCATATTCGCGCCCGGCAAGAGGCCGCGTGCAAAGGCTTCCCATTCCGCGAGGATCGGCTCGATATTCGCGAGAATGAATTCAGCCAATCGCATCGACTATTCCACGGAATTGCTTGGTATCGGGCTGGGCGGACTGCGCGCCACCGGAGCACAATATGCTTGATTGCACCCCATTTAAACCGCGCTGCGCAGATGGGTTTTCGTGTTGTCATGTTAGCAATACCTGAGGCATGCTGTAGCGCATTCCCTTAAAAGGAGGAAAAATGTGTCCGGAGTATTTCATTGACTTGAACGTAGCCGAATTCGGCGGCGCGACGCTCGCGGCTGCGTCCTCTGCGGCACTGTTGAGTGGGCCGAGACGGCGTCCCTCAAAGTGCTCGCGGTTAGCAACTGGGACGGAGGGGCAATGGGTTAGGAACGCGTATCGACCTTCAGGCATCCACTGTCGAGCATTGTTCGCGCATGGGAAGAACTGATGGCGTAGAGGGTCGGTTTCGTGAGGTGAAAGACGCTCTTTCGCGGGAGCGAAAGGCGACATTGGCTTGAAACCTTATTGGCTTTGCGATGAGTGCGGCGTTGCGAATTCAGATGGGTTTGGGAGTCGGTGCGGTTTCGTTTCTTTGGTGGGGACTGGCTTTTTTAAGAGGTTTTCGCCTTCTTTGAGGGTTTGCGCCTGTTTGGCTTGCTCGCTGATGTCTTCGGCTTCGCTGTTGAGTCCGCCTTCAGCTTTGGCGATCACCGGGCCTTTTTGCGTGATGGGGATTGCGTCGAAGTTCGAATTACCGCTGGGTGAGTTGGCGATCGCCGTGAGGTTTCCATCGAGATCTTGTGCTCTCGGCGGGGCGGAGGCGATCGGTGGAAAGCCGACTGGGTAGAGGAGGATTTTGCGATTTTGGAGTTCGGTTTTCAGGAGGCGGATGATTGAGGAGCGGACCTTTAATACGCTGTGCTCTTTGCCGTTGATCCAGTAATAGATCTTGAGGTTGATATTGGTCGGTAGTAGGGCGTCGACGAGGACCATGGGCTCGGGGTCGTCTAGCACTGCGGGATGGTCATCCAAGACCTTACGGGCGATTTCCTGGGCTTCATCGAGCGCTTCGTTGTAGCCGATGGCCGACGATGATCTCGCTGCGGCGATTGGCGTTGGTCGTGAAGTTGCGGAGGTTGCTTTTGTAGACGGCGGCGTTGGGGATCTGCACTAGGTTGCCGTCGAGGGTCATCACCATGGTCGTGCGGATGTTGAGTTGTTGTACGTAGCCGGTTACGGATGCAACTTCGATCAGGTCGCCATTTTCGAAGGGGCGTTGCATGCTGAGGAAAATGCTGGCGAGGAAATTTTCGCTGATGTCGCGAAAGGCGATACCGACGGCGAGGCCGACGAGGCCTGTGCCGCCGATGATCGAGAGGGCGAGTTGGGTCATGCCGGAGACGCGGAGAACGACATAGGCGCCGACCAGGAACACAACGGCGCCGAGAGCGCGGGTTGCGACGTTGAGCAAAAGTTTGGCGCGAATTCTTGAAGCCAAAACGGGTCTCGCGCCGCGGGTGGTTGCGAAACCCATCAGGAGCGAGAGGATCAGGATAATTAGACCTAACAGCGCGAAAGGAAGTGAACCGATGAATTCGCGCCAGAGGCTGGAGACGCCGGTCCAGGCGGGGCTGAAATCCCAGGGAGAGGGCTTGGTGACTTCGATGCGATTGGCGACGGCGACGACATCTTGGGTGTTCCGGGCGAGGTCGCCGGCCCACTTTTTTAATTCGGCGGATTCGGCTTTGCCGTAGAGGAACACAACGCCTTCATCGACTTTGACTTTGGGCTCGACGAACCACTCGGTGGCGATCAAGACACGTTCGAGCCGGCTGCCGATGTCTTCGTCTTCGGCCGTGAAGGTTACATCCACTTTGGCGGGGACGGAGGCCAACTCCTCCTCGGCGGAGTCGTTGATTTGCTCGTGCTCGCCAGCTGGCTTTGCGCGGCGGTGTTTTGCGCCTGGGCCTTGGGTTGGCCCTTGTAGTGCGACAAGACGAGCAGCACCAGCAACGTCGTGCATATCCGAAATGCGTTGGCCACGGATTTATTCCCATCCTTGCGTGAGCACGACTTATCGGCCGACGCCCAGCAAATAGAGAATGACGAGCACCACCAAGGGGACGCCCATGACCCAGGCCAAGATGTATAGCAATGCGGTTCTCATGTGAAACTCCTTAGAGGTTTTCGTTATTCGAACATCACGCAAACGCGACGAGGGAAAGCCGCTCATGGGTCGCTGGTGGTGTATCGGACCTCAAGGCAAATGATGCGCCGCGCAACGGATGCTTATTTTTCCGCGGAGAAGTTTGCGAGAGCGTCGAAAGATTTGTCTCGTCGCGTCAAGTTGTCACGGCGATGTTGTTGCGACGCAAATTGTTGACGTTGTGAGTCGATGCAATGGTTTTCGGAACGAAACGAAGATACTGTCCTTGTGCTTCGTCCGACCCAACTTTTCGGATTGCAGGGTCGTTTTGAGCTGCGCACTGCTGGACAAGCCAGGCAGTGGCACGCGAGTTTCGAGCTTTGACAAAGGCACAAGTAGCTTTTGAGGCGGTTTGCCATTTGTCAGGGCTTCTTCGCGCCTTGGATCGCGCGCATTTCTTTTTCGTATTTTTCGAGGAGATCCAAGCCTGTTGGATGGCGATTGGTTCTTAGCCAGGTTTCGTAGGAAACGATTTGTTTGCCGCCGGGGAGGTCTTTGGTCCAGAGTAGATCATCTCCATCCACGCTAATGATGATCTTTCCACCGCTTTTGCGCCCGCGAAGAGAGATTTCGGCTTCTTCTTTTTTGAACGCCATCCGAACGAATTCCTCATCCTTGATGCTAGGGCCGTCCAGCGTCCACCCAAGATCCTTCATCGCCTTAAGATATTGATCAGCCGCTGCTACCAGCGAGCCGCCTTCCATTTCAATCTCAATCTTCTTGGCGATCGGGTCAATTTTGGCGGTCTTCGTTGCATTGAGAATCGGAAAATCAGCTGCTTCGATGCCGCCCGGGGCGTTTTCGGTCTCTGCCTTGGCGTCGGGTTTGGCGAGTTGCCAGGAAGCGTTTTCGAGTTTTTCGCCGATTCGGACTAGTGTGCGGCCATTTTCCTGTTTTACGAGGCCGACCATTAGATCATTTTGGCCGCGGATGTAGTTGAGCCAGTGCCGATCGCCCTTGTCGCTTTTGCGATGCTTGCGAGGCAGCCAGCCTTGCTCGGCCAACTTCTTGTCATAAAACTCCGCCGCTTCGTCGAGGCTCATTGTTGTGAGGGCGACGAGCTTCGGATCGGTTGAGCCATCGAACTCGACGAAGCCTGAGTCTTTGGGAATTGGAACGCCATTGAGCGACATCTGCGTTGAGGCTTGAATGGTGTAGCTTTCGGGATCGTTCGGGAACTTGCCAATCGACATGACGAGTTGCACGCCATTTTGGACAAAGTCGAAGCTGCGTTTGTCAGCTTCTTCGCTGGAGGAGGCATTGAGCCGGGCGTAGCAGGTCCAGCCCGCCGCATGCAATTTCTTAAGCAACTCCGTCTCGATTGTGAGCAGGTCTGCCTTGGTGAGGTACATGATTTGATTCTGGGCTTCGTAACTCGTTTTGACCGGCGCGCCGGCGAACTTCGGAATCGAGCGGGCGTCGTAGTTACTGGAAACGTTGATGCTGACGTCGGTTTTTGAGGGTTGGCTTCCACTGAACATCGCTAACAGCCAAAGGCCGTTTCTGCGAAACTCGATTGCATCGGGCACGTTCGATTTCTCAGCCACTTCTTGCCAACCCGCTTTGCCGAGGTGGTATCGATAGAAAGTCTGAGCCTCTTCCTTCGGCACGTTAGCGGTGTAATCGACCATGTAGGGGTAACTGAATCGCCCTTGGCAATCTGGCAGCGTCGGAAATGACCGCATGTCGATCGTCTCAAAGAATTGGGCTGGAGTGACTGGCTCTTTGGAATCCTTTGCGAGTGGGGCGATTGGGGCGTGCAAGGGCTTGAGGCCAATGGCTTCGCCTGCCTTGGGTGGACCCCAAGTGCGAATGCGTCCTGTCACCGTCACCACCAGGAGCAAGTCGGTTTGTGGCAGCCAGCAAAGACCGGTGATGGGATGGCCGATGGCGTCGATGTATTGAACGGGTTGACGGCTTGCGCGATCCCAGATGCGGACACTGTCGCCGCCTGCGGAGGCGATCCATTTTCCGTCGGTCGAAAATGCGAGTAGCTCTTTGGAGGCGAATGCGCCTAGCAGAGTCGATTCGCTTTTGTTTTCCGCGATGTTCCAGATATGGAGTTTGTCTTCGTCCACCAGTGCGAACTGCGCGCTGTCGGGCATTGCAGAGAGCGTGAAGTTGTATCGGCCCTTGGTTAGGGACGGGCCTTGCTCGCCCTTGGCGGTATTCCAGGTGACCATTTTTTCACCGGCGGCGACTAGGACGCCGGGGGTCACGTAGGCGAGTCGTTCGTAGCTGCCGGAATCGGGTTTGAATTCTTTTTTCTTTTCAATTGGAGTGGGGATCCAAATTGATATGACTCCGTCGTAGCTGGTGGCGGCGATTTCTTGGCTATCGGGTGAAATAGCGAGTTGAACGATGGCGTTGGAGCCGATTTTCCTTGAGGCTAGTTCCTTCTTATCCGCCAAGCTCAAGATTCGCAGCATGCCTTCGGAATCACCCAGAGCAAACCACTTTCCGTCGGGCGACACTGCAAGCGATTTGATCTCTTGTTCACCTTGGCATTCATAAAGGACTTGTTCGGGCTCCTTGGGATCGACGGAGAAGAGAATGACTTTCCTTCCGGCGAGGATGAAGTGCTTGCCATCGCGGGCGTCGGCGACATGGGTAACGAGGTTCAGTGACTCGGGGTCGCGGCAATCGAGGAGTTGAAACGATTCAAAGGGTGTACGTTCCCATTTAGCGATTTGGGCTTCTGTCGGCTTGATGGTTTGTTTGACGGGAGTGGCTGCGGGTTTTGTGTGCGGCTTGGGTTCTGGTTTTGTTTGACTCGCAGCCGTTTTTGAATTCACTTCGGCGGGCTTACTGGTCTCTTTGGACTCGACGGAGGGTGATGAGTTCGCTTGCTCCGGTTGGCCTTCGACTGCCTTGGATGGCTCTGCGGGCTTTGCCTGTTGGGCCGGCGCGGGCGCGGAGCTGCCGCCACCACATCCGACGAGGGCGAAGACTCCAGTTAGGGCGATGAAAAGCGAGAGAGATTTATGGGTCGCAAATGGGAAGATCAATCGAGGCATGGGGCACTCAACGCAAAAAGAAAAGGCGTAAGGCTTATGAGAAAGCCAAATCGCTGCGCCCGATTTTAGAAGCCAACCGAAAAGGGGAACAGGCACCCTCCGTTTTTGCGATGGCTCTAATGCATCAACTATCGAACGGTGTCAGTCATGGCCTTCGGAGTACCGAATGCCATGCCACCCACCGCTTTAAATCGCAATTTTGCTGCATCAAATCTGATAGTGCCCTGCGAAATGATCTTCTGGGGCGACGTTCTCCGCTCGGATGGAGAGCTTTGGCTTTTCCATCGTTACCGTCGTGCGTGGTTCGACGGTGCGTGTCAGCCAGACGCTGGAACCGATGACGGAGTCGTGGCCGACGACGGTGCGGCCGCCCAGGACGGTTGCGTTGGCATAGATCACGACGCGATCTTCGATTGTGGGGTGCCGCTTGGTGCCGCGAACTAAATTGCCTTCGCCATCGGTCGCAAAGCTGAGGGCGCCGAGCGTTACGCCTTGATAGATGCGAACGTGGTTGCCGATTTCGCAAGTTTCGCCGACGACGACGCCGGTGCCGTGATCGATGAAGAAGTGGTGGCCAATTTTGGCTCCGGGGTGAATGTCGATGCCGGTTTGCTTATGCGACCACTCCGACATCATGCGGGGGATGAAGGGAACGCCGAGGCGGAAGAGCTCGTGAGCAATGCGATGCACCGTGATTGCGTCGAGTCCCGGATAGCAAAAAATCACTTCATCGATGCTCTTGCAGGCGGGGTCGCCATCGAAAGCCGCTTTGGCGTCGGTGCAGAGAAGTTCGCGTAGCTCGGGCAGTTTCTCCAAGAGGTCGAGGGCCATGGCTTGCCCCTTGGCCTCAAAATCTTGCTCTTCGTCGCAGAGCTTTGGCTCGCCGGAGACCCAGTCTTCATGTCGAAGCGCACGCGCGATCTGCGTGGTTAGCTTGTCGTGCAAGCCATCGATTAAATCGCCGACGTGATAGGTGACGTTTCCGCGATGAAGCCCTTCGCGGCGACGGTAGCCTGGAAAGATGATGTCTTTAAGGTCGTCTAAAATGGAGACGACGACATCGAAGCGGGGTAGCGGGCAGTGGCCGAGATAGTTGATCGACCAGGCGGCGTCGTAGTCGCCGACGATGCGTTGGGTTAGCCGTGGAAGCTGTTCTTTGAGGCGGTAGTCAGAGGCCATGCTATTCGATCCTTGATGCCGTAGTTCTGAGAGTTTTTGCAGGTCGCGATTGCGGTCCCTGCGTCACAACACAAGCGGTGATGCGACTCAACAACAGCCATCTAGGGCGCAACAGAACTGGCGAATTGTGCGAAGGATCACGATGGCATCCTGAATAATGCGAGTGGCTCGGGCCAACCTTGGCCGGAGCTTGGGTAAGCTGCGGCAAGAATACTAGGAAAGGCGGCCCTGAAAATCAACCTCGCGTTACGGGCATCGTCGGCGAGGAACAACGGGAAGATTGAGGGGAATTGGCGCCATCGGCAAGGCTTTACATCTGGAATTCCAGCATCCTGCCGACAAGTTCCAGTGAAGAGGAGCAAAATGGGGCTTCTCCGCTTATTCTATGAACCGAACAGTCGCTCCCTCGCAGCAATGAGAATCCGCTTTGGCCGCTGACATCGCGAAACCCGAAAAAGAGCGCTTCGCGTCCCTCGACCAGTTTCGGGGCTATACGGTCTTCGGGATGTTCCTGGTCAATTTCGTCGGCTCTTACGTTTTGGTAAAGCAGCATCTGCCGCTCCTTTCGCATCACAATACTTACTGCAGCTATGCCGACACGATCATGCCGCAGTTCTTCTTTGCGGTGGGATTTTCATTTCGGCTCACGTTTTTGCGGCGACGCGAGAGCGCAGGCGCATCCAGCGCCATTTGGCATGCGATCAAGCGGAATTTCGCGCTGTTGGTGGTCGCGCTCTTCGTTCATCAGCTCGATGGCAAGTTTGCATCGTGGCAGGCGCTTTGCGAATCAGATTTGTGGACTGTTTTGACTACCGCGTTTTCGAAGAGCTTTTTTCAGACGCTCACGCACATTGCGTTTGCGTCGCTTTGGATACTGCCGGTCGTTGGCGCTAAGCCGATTTGGCGGTGGGGTTATTTGATCTTTTCCGCGGTGCTGTTTCACGCTTTATCCGTGGCTGGTTACTACGAATGGGTGACCGTGAAGCCAGGCGGCATTGACGGAGGCGTGCTGGGGTTTATGAGTTGGTCGATTCCGACGCTGATGGGAACGCTCGCTTACGACTGGGTTGCTGCAGACCGAGCTGCGTCACTCAAGAAGCTAATTGCGGTTGGCTGTGGGGCGATGATTGTTGGCTACTCGCTTTCTTGTCTCAATGCCATCACGCCACCCAATACCATCCCGGCGGGAACTTCCTTCATGGCCTACCTAGTCGAACCGCCTTTCGTTGCGCCATCGAGACCGATCAACATCTGGACGATGAGTCAAAAAGCCGGAGCTGTTTCCTATATGGTCTTTGGCGGTGGTTTTTCGATGGTCGTACTGGCGCTCTTTGTCGCCGCTAGCGATTTGGGGAAGTGGGAAATCGGTCTCTTTCGTACGCTGGGGGTCAATGCGCTCGCTGGCTATATCTTGCATGATCTCGTTAATGCGACGATTAGGCCATTCGTTCCCAAGGATAGCCCGCTCTGGTGGGTTTTCGCGGGCTTCGGGGTTTCGCTGCTGATTTGTTATGTGTGTTTGCGGCATCTTGAGAAGCAGAAGGTGTTCTTGAGGCTTTGATTACTCCCAGTTTTAGCGATGGTTTTCGCTGATAGCACTGCATTTGATATTGAATAGCAAATCCGCCTCTGCGGCAAACAGTCTCAGAATTGCACGTTCTGAGGAGTTCCGCTGTAAATTGCGCAATTTACCTTTCGTCTCTTGACCTCAGGGGCGGTAATGCCGAACATAAGTTGGGTCAAGCCGACGGAAAGAGATTTGATGCGCCAATTGCTCCTATTCATGATGCTCGCGGGAATCACGCTGCATGCCAGTTTTGGCTGCGGTCTGTTTCATGGGCACGCGCATGAAATCGAGCATTGCGTAGCGGGCGTCGAAGCAGCGCATGAGCACGATTGCCATGAAGAATCTGGCCATCATGATCACGATGCGGCGCCATCTGGTATGCCGTGCGGGTCACCGACATTGCCCAATAGCGATTGTGAAGAAGAACTGTGTGTCTTTTCAGGCGCGGTGAGAGCCAACATTTCGGACACCTTTTTTGCTCAGGAAACTGCGTTACCTGCGAGTTGCTCACCAATCGCCCCCTGCGTGGCGTTGGTGCATCGTTTTGAGAATGCTGCGATAGGGCGAAGTCCGCCGATTAGATCGCATTTGCTGCTTGGCGTATTACTGCTGTAGATCTCGCTAGCTATTTCGCTAGTCATGGGGCTTTTGGCTCGTACCGCATCACTTGCTTTGGTGATTGCTGGAAGTCCATTTCGTTCGCGTTTATTGATGCGCAAATCTCGGGCGCGGGAGCAATGATCGATGGCTGAGACGAAGCCGCAGGTCCGTTCGATGGGGCGGTTCACAAAGTGGATCGCTGGATTGGTTCTTATTGCCGCCGCGACCGCCGCAACCACCACCTACAGCACTTGGCGTCCCCATGCTGAAAAATGGGTCGCGAAGCTGAAGCCCTCGCCGAAGGTGGAAGAAGTTTCGGCTGGGCATGAAGAAGCTGATGCGCATGCCGGTCACGATCATGCGGCCCATAGCGAAGCGAATTCCATTGTGATGAGCCCGCAAGCTCGCAAGAATATTGGGCTGCAAATAGCGAAGGTGGAATTGCGCCCTTTTACGAAAACAGTGACGGTTCCCGGTATCGTGGTCGAACGAGCGGGGCGATCGACGGTTGAAGTGACTGCGCCGCTGACCGGCGTGGTGACGCGGATTTATCCGATCGAAGGAGAAGCGATTGAGCCGGGGCAAAAGCTCTTTGACGTGCGGCTGACGTTTGAAGATTTGGTGCAATCTCAATCTGATCTATTGCAGACGGCGGAAGAGCTCGATGTCACGACGCGCGAGATTAAGCGTATTGAGAAATTAAGTACGGAGGGCGCGCTTTCCGGCAAGCAACTGCTCGAGCGGCAATATGAGTCGCAAAAACTGGAAGCGGTATTGCGTTCGAAAAGGCAATCGCTGGTTTTGCATGGACTCACTACGGAGCAAGTTGACGATATTTTGAAGCGTCGGGAATTGTTGAAGGAGTTGACGGTTGTTGCGCCTACGCCTGCGGAGAATGGCGTTGCGGCGAAAGGGAAGAAGCTCTTTCAGATTCAAGCGATTAAGGTCAGCCAAGGCCAGCAAGTCGATGCGGGCGCCTCGCTCGCGGTTTTGGCGGATCATGCGGAGTTGTATATCAAGGGGGAAGCGTTTGAGCGGGATGTGAGTGCGATCAGTAAGGCAGCCGACCAGAAGGCCTTGCTCACCGTTCAGTTTGAGGCAGAACAGAACTCTGAAGCGGTCATCTCGGATTTGACGATTTTGTACCTAGCCAGCAGCGTGCATCCGGCAACTCGAACGCTCGATTTTTTTGTGCTCTTGCCGAACGAACTGCTTCGCGACGCCACGAACGATGCGAAACATCGCTTCATTAGCTGGCGATTTCGCCCTGGCCAGCGTGTGCAGCTGCAAGTTCCGATTGAAACGCTGCCGGGGAGGATTGTGTTGCCGATCAATGCGATCGCTCAGGAGGGAGTCGAGACTTATGTCTTTTCTCCCAATGGCGATCACTTGGAGCGACGGAACGTGCATGTGGAGTATCGCGACGAACGGTGGGCGGTGATCGCGAATGATGGATCGCTATTTCCGGGCGACTCGGTGGCGATCTCCGGGGCGCCTCAATTGCAAATGGCGGTGAAGAACAAATCGGGCGGCGCTATTGACCCACATGCGGGGCATAACCACTAGTGCTTTGTCTCGGCTGAAACTAAGGGGTCACTGGGGGCGAACGCAGGCAACGTTGGTTCCGTCAATGAAGACTCTCGGCTGCGTTCGACCCCAGGCACCCAACCCTAACACTAAGCTGCAACCCAGCATTAGGACGGAACCTCGCGACGCGACTCGCTCTTAAGGAATCAGATGCTCAACGCCATTATTAAGCTCTCGCTGCGTTACCGAATGATCACCATCGCTTTGGCGCTGGCGCTCACGGTTTACGGTGGGTACGAGCTCTATCACCTCCCGATCGATGTGTTCCCCGATCTCAATCGGCCGCGCGTCACCATCATGACGGAGTGCCCGGGGCTTGCGCCGGAGGAGGTGGAAACGCTTGTTACGTTTCCTTTGGAATCGACTCTCAATGGCGCTACAGGCGTTCAAGCGGTTCGTAGTTCGTCGGGCGTGGGATTGTCGGTGATTTATGTTGAGTTTGCTTGGGGAACGGATATTTATGTCGACCGGCAAATTGTGGCTGAGAAATTGGCTTTGGCCGCCGATCGGTTGCCTGCGCGCGTGAAGCCTCAGATGGCGCCGATCTCATCGATCATGGGGCAAGTGCTACAGGTTGGAGTTTACAGCGAAGAAGGCACGACAGACCCCATCGAATTGCGAACGCTGGCGGACTGGGTTATTCGCCAGCGATTGTTGACCATTCCTGGTGTGGCGCAGGTCATCACAATGGGCGGTGGGCGTAAGCAGTATCAAGTGCTCGCCAACCCCGATGAGATGTTGAAATATGACGTGACGCTGGAGGATGTCGAACAGGCGGTCTCGAAAAGCAACTCGAATGCGACGGGCGGCTATCTGAATGAAGGGGGCGAAGAACTCCTCGTTCGATCGATCGGCCGTTTGCAGACGGCGGAGGATCTTCGCAAGGTTGTCATCAAATCAAATGGCGGTCGGCCTTTGCTCTTGGGCCAAGTGGCCAACATTCGCGAAGCGGCACAGGTGAAGCGCGGGGACGCAGCGGTCAATGGCTCGCCGGCGGTGATCATTGTGGTCTCGAAACAACCTGGCGCGGACACACGGCTGTTGACGACGAACGTGATTAAGGCGCTAGAAGACTTGAAGCCCTCGTTGCCCGCTGACATTCGCATCAATCCTGAGATTTACCAGCAGAAAGAGTTCATCGATCTCAGTATTCAGAACGTGATGGAAGCCCTTCGCGATGGGGGCATTTTGGTGGTGATTGTGTTGTTTCTATTCCTGCTGAATTTTCGCACGACCTTTATCACCTTGACGGCAATCCCGCTTTCAATCGTGGTAACGGGCCTGGTTTTTAAATGGTTTGGGATGTCGATCAACACGATGACCCTCGGCGGGCTCGCGGTCGCGATCGGTGAGCTAGTCGATGACGCGATTGTCGACGTGGAAAACATTTTTCGCCGTCTCAGAGAGAATAAGCATAGCCCTCACCCCAAGCTTGCGCTACGTGTTGTCTACGACGCGAGTAGCGAAGTCCGCAACTCGATCGTCTTTAGCACGATTCTGGTGGTGCTCGTTTTTGTGCCACTGTTTGCGCTCGGTGGGATGGAAGGCCGGCTCTTTACTCCGCTGGGCGTGGCTTACATCGTCTCCATTTTGGCGTCGCTGTTGGTGTCGCTCACGGTGACGCCGGTTCTCGCCTATTGGCTTCTGCCAAGTGCGAAGTTTTTGGAGCATGAAAAAGATGGCTTTTTGCTGCGGTTTTTGAAATGGATTGCGGGATTTGCCATTCGCCTCAGCGTGCGACACCCTTGGCCGATTCTGGCTTCGGTCGCGATTGCGGTTGCCGCTAGCCTCTTTATCGTGACCCAACTGGGGCGAGATTTCTTGCCACCCTTCAATGAAGGAAGTGTACAAGTCAACGTTTTGCTGCCGCCGGGAACGTCGCTCGATACGTCGAATGAAATCGCTGGCATGGTCGACGCGCGGATCAAGAAGATCAAAGGAGTCGTAGCCTTCGGACGACGAACGGGCCGGGCTGAACTTGATGAGCATGCCGAAGGCGTTAATGTCTCGGAGATCATTATTAGCTTTGATCCGCATTCCGGTCGAAGCCGCGAAGAGATTCTCGAGGAAATCCGGGAAGAGTTGACACAGGTTCCAGGCGTGGTGATTTCCGCCGAGCAGCCGCTTGCACATCTGATTTCGCACATGCTCTCGGGGGTGAAGGCGCAGGTCGGCATCAAGCTTTACGGAGATGACCTGGAGATTTTGCGCCGCAAGGCGAACGAGATGAAGGCTGCGATGGAAACCGTGCCGGGCGTGAAGGACTTGATGGTCGAGCAACAAATTGAGATTCCGCAGCTGCAGATCAAGCTCAACAAAGATGAGATGGCCCGCTATGGCCTCAATGCGGACTATGTCAATGAATTCATCGAAACCGCCATGAATGGCCGGGTGGTTTCAGAGTTGGTTTTGGGCCAACGGAAGTTCGATCTGGTGGTGCGCATTGATGATCAGCATCGGCAAGACCCGGCCAAGTTGCGACGACTCGTGCTCAATCTTCCTGGCGGCGGCCGGCTGCCTCTCGATCAAGTCGCTTCGATCGAACGTGGCAGCGGTCCGAATACGATCAATCGCGAAAATGTTCGGCGACGGATCATTATTCAGTGCAACACAGCGGGGCGCGATCTCAATAGCGTCGTGACAGATATTCAGACTCGCTTGGCGCCCATTCAAGCTTCGCTGCCGACGGGTTACTTCCTCGAGTATGGCGGACAGTTTGAGAGCGCCCGTAGCGCGACGCGGATGATCGGGCTGCTGAGCTTGATCTCCTTCGCAGCGATGTTCCTTGCACTTTATACGCTGTTTCATTCGACGAATTTGGCGTTTCAGGTTTTGTCATCGCTTCCGATGGCGGCCATCGGCGCGGTCGCAGCGATTGTGGTAACGGGGCAGTCATTGACCGTCGCTAGCCTGGTTGGATTTATTTCGCTCTCGGGCATTGCATCGCGCAATGGAATCTTGCTGATTGCCCATTACTTGCACCTCGTGAAGTTTGAAGGGGAGCAATTTACGCCACAGATGATTGAACGCGCCGGGAAAGAGCGGCTGGCGCCAATGCTGATGACCGCGCTCACGGCGGGGATTGCGCTGATTCCCCTCGTATTAGCGGCAGGCGAGCCGGGTAAGGAAATTCTTTACCCAGTTGCGACGGTTATTCTCGGTGGGCTCATCAGTTCCACGTTGCTCGATTTCTTCGTCCATCCGGCGCTGTTTTGGGTATTTGGTCGCAAGGAGGCGGAGCAGCATATTCATGACGGAGAGGGGCCGGATGAACTGGATGCGGAGCCTTCGACGCCGCGCCATCATTAAAACTTGATTTGGTGTTACTTCACTATTTGTCTTGTGGAAAAGGAGTATCGATATGTCTTACGGAATGCGAAACCTGTCGTGGCTTGTCATGGGGATGTTGCCATTTGCGCTGGTCGGCTGCGGCGAGGAAAAGCCGGCGACGCCGATTGTGAAGGAAGAAAATCACTCAGCCCATGATGGGCATGATCATGGCGCCGAAGCCGGCGGGCATCCGACTGAGGGGCCGCATCATGGACACCTCATCGAACTGGGCGCCGAAGAGTATCACGCCGAGTTGACGCATGACGATAAGACCAATTCCGTGACGATCTACTTGCTCGACAAGGACGCCAAGAAGCCGGTGACGAGTGCCGATAAGGAGCTCGCGCTGAACCTCGTGGTCGATGGGAAGCCGCTCCAAAAGAAGATCCCAGCCAAGCAAGAGGCGGGCGAAAAAGAAGGCGAGTCATCGCGCTATGTTCTCGAAGATAAAGAACTTCTCGAAGCGCTCGAAGCGGAAAAAACGACCGGCAGGCTCAACGTGACGATCGCCGGCAAAGAGTATTCAGGCGTCGTCGAACACTCGGGGCATGAGGGGCATAAGCACTAGTTCTGGCCCGAAACCGCCGCATCCGCAGAGCTTGGCAGCTTGGCTGCCAGCTCACTGATAGTTCATCGTCCCGTTAGTTTCGCTTGGGTGGTATCAAAGAAATTACCACCAAAATGCCATCAACAGGAACGAGGCTTCGCCAGTGATGTATTTAATAATTAATTAAAAATAACAAAATATTAATAATCATATCCTGAGAGGCAGGCTCCTGGCGACAAACTACCCCTTTTTCCCGACAATTTCGCTGTCGCCGTCGCCACTCAAACTGTCGAATCGCCACGCAGTCCCATGCGCGTTTTCTGAACTACCCTTTTTACGCATTTAGCGCCTGATCCAAATCCGCCTTCAGATCATCCACGGCTTCTAAGCCGACGGAGAGTCGTAACAGCCCATCTGTGATCCCGTGCGCCGCTCGATCCGCGGGCGCGTAGCTCGCATGCGACATTGAAGCTGGCTGTTCAATTAACGATTCCACCGCGCCGAAACTGACGGCGAGAGCGAAGAGTTTGGTTGACTCGGCAACTCGTTTCACCTTCGCAAAATCGCCTTTGACTTCGATCGTCAGCACGCCGCCGAAGCCGCCTTTCATTTGTTTTTTGGCGATGTCATTTCCGGGATGGGTAGGCAGACCAGCATAGAGAACGCGGCTGACGCGGGGGTCTTTTTGTAGCCAGTGTGCCAGCACGAGGGCAGCTTGCGATTGCTTTTCGATGCGTAGCTGTAGCGTCTTGATGCCGCGGCTTACGAGGAATGAGTCGAAAGGGCTCATGACTGCGCCGGTGGCGTTTTGCGTATACCAGAGTCGCTCGAAAAGTTCCTTGGTATTGGCGACCAGCGCGCCGCCGATGACGTCGCTATGGCCGGCGAGGTATTTGGTGGCGGAGTACATGACAATGTCGGCGCCGAATTCGATGGGGCGGGTGAGCGCGGGGCTGGGGAGCGAGTTATCAACGCCCAGGAGTGCGCCGCCTTGGTGGGCGATTTCGGCGCAGGCCGCGATGTCGGTGACCGACATCAGCGGGTTACCGGGCGTTTCAATCCAGACGAGTTTGGTATTGGGCCGCATCGCCGCGCGGACATTTTCAGCTTTCGTCGAATCGACGAGCGTGACTTCGATTCCCGAGCGGCTGATGATCTTGTGGAGTAGGCGATAGGTGCCGCCGTAGATATCGGCGCCGGCGACGATGTGTTCGCCGCTGTTTAAGAGCATAGTGACGCAGTGAGTTGCGGCCATGCCGGAGCCGAAGGCGAGTGCGCCTGCGCCGCCGTCGAGGGCGGTGAGAGTGGTTTCGAGGCCTTTGCGTGTTGGGTTGCCGCTGCGGGAATAGTCGAACTCGCCCCACTCTCCGGCGCCAGGTTGAGCGAAGGTGGATGCGACATGGATTGGGGGGACGACCGCGCCTGTTTGGGGACAAACCTCATTGCCGACGTGGACGGCTCGGGTGGTAAAAGCGAGTTTGGAATAATCCATCGACAGCTCATTTCGCGTTGAAATCGGCTCCCGCAGTGCGAGAGCTATTAGTGAATCCCTGACTCCGCACGGAGCTTTTGGAGCACAAATTTAACATAAACTTCCGTCGTGCTGGGTCGAGTAAGCGGCCAAGTTCAAGGAGTGATAGCATCCCTTGAATTTGCTTCGATCTAAAAAACGAGGCCACCGTGAATTTCTGTCATTCACGATCAACGTTTCTGCACCTATTACGCAGCGTCGCCTTCGGTAGAATTTCTGGAAATCCCTTTACCTCAAGCCAGTCACTCCTCCTTCTGCATTCCGCGCGGGGAGTAAGTGAGGCCGACCGCGCCTAGGATAACTCCAGTTCCCATGAACCTCCGTCGCACGCTTCAAGAACGATTTCGCCCGGTTGTTGCCAATCTTGTTTCTAGCGCGCCGCAGCGCGCTGACGAATTTCTCGACATGATCCGACCGGCGCAGGACGCCAAGTTCGGCGACTACCAGGCCAATTTCTGCATGACGATGTCGAAGGTCGCCGGGAAGCCGCCTCGCGATCTGGCCGCACTGGTCGTTTCCGAAGTGAAGCTGGATGATCTTTGTTATGCGCCCGAAGTTGCTGGTCCGGGGTTTATCAATCTGAAGTTCAAGGAGGAGTTTCTTAGCCAGAAACTACTCGAAGCACTGCGTAGTGATCGACTTGGGATTACGCCGGTGCAGTCGCCGAGGACTTATGTAGTCGACTTTTCTTCGCCCAATGTCGCCAAGCCGATGCATGTCGGCCATGTTCGCTCGACCGTGATCGGCGATGCATTGCAGCGAACGCTCCGCCTCTTGGGGCACAAGGTGATTACCGACAATCATCTGGGCGACTGGGGCACTCAGTTTGGCATGATCATTTATGGCTACAAACACTTTGTAGATAAAGCTGCTTATGAACGAGGGCATGTAGCGGAACTTTCGCGGCTCTATCGGCTGGTCCATCGACTGGTCGATTACTTTGAAACGCTCGAATCCTTACCGGGTGTTGAAAAGAAGATCGAGCTTGAGGTGGGGGCGATCGAGAAGCTTCAACTGCAAATCAGCTCCGCAGCACCGGCCGACAAAAAGAAGCTCGAAAAAGATCTGGCGGTTCGTGAACGTAGCTTGAAAGAGCTTGGCGAAGAACTCAAGGATGCGCGGGATAAACTTGCTGATGCGCAGAGTGACTCGGCTTTCATGGCGCTGGCGAAGGAGCATAAGGGAATTGGGGCGGCGGTGCTGGCGGAGACGGCCAAGCTCCACTCTGGCGACGCCGAGAATCTCAAGCTTTGGAAGGATTTCTTGCCTCATTGCCGCGAGGAAATTCGTCAAGTTTATGATCGGCTCTCGATCACCCATGACGTCGAGTATGGCGAGAGCTTCTATCATGACCAGCTCGCCGCGGTGGTTGAAGATCTCGAAAAACGTGGCCTCGCGAAGAGCTCCGAAGGCGCTACGGCGGTGTTTCTCGATGGCTTTGAAGCGCCGATGCTGATTCGCAAGCGCGATGGCGCGTTCCTTTATTCAACGACCGATCTCGCCACGATTACTTTTCGCGAGAAGGAGTTTCATCCCGACGTTGTGCTCTATGTCGTCGATCATCGCCAAGGTGAACACTTTCAAAAGCTCTTCGCTGCGGCGCGGCTTTGTGGCGTGACGACGGATCTGCGTCATATCAGTTTTGGTACGATCCTAGATCCAATCACAAAAAAGCCGTTTAGGACGCGCGATGGCGACAATGTTGGCCTAAATGGACTTCTCAACGATGCCGAAAAGCATGCGTTTGACGTAGTTTGCAAAATCGACGACGCCAAACCAAAGGGATCTGAACTTAGCAACGACGAGCGACGACACGTCGCCACGGTACTTGGCATAGCAGCCATCAAGTATGCTGACCTGTCAGTGAATCGAACTTCCGATTACGAGTTTAGCTTCGACAAAATGCTTGCGATTAGTGGCAACTCGGCCGTTGCTGCGCAATACTCCTACGCCCGCGTCAAAAGCATTTTTGCAAAGGGAGATATCGACCAAACCACTCTTCGTCAATCGCTACAAGCGTTCGAACTAGCGGACCCCGTCGAGCGTGGGCTCGCGATGCGAATCCTTCGATTTTCGGAAGCGATCGAGGAAGTGGCTGTCGATTATCGGCCCAATATCCTCACAGCCTATCTCTACGACCTGGCAAGCGACTACGCGAGGTTCTTCGACAAATGCCCCGTGCTCAAAGCCGAGCCCGATTCCCTCAAGAACAGTCGCCTAGTTCTGTGTGACCTTACGGCCCGCACACTTCAATTGGGACTGTCGTTACTGGGGATCCATGTTGTTGAGAGGATGTAAGGCAACGAGGATAAGGTCGGTGTTGCAGCTTCCAATCCCATTCAGGCGCCAAGCTTAACTATCGAGTTCGCCAAAAGCTTGGCATCAGTAGCACAACGAACACATAGATTTCCAGTCGCCCCATTAACATCAAGAGGATGTAGATCATTTTCGAGGGCGTACTAAAGGCCGCATAATTTTGCATCGCGCCGACGACGCCCAAACCGGGGCCAACTCCATTGAAAGTCGCGGCGACGCCGGAGGCGCAGTCGACGATGCGGCTCTTCGTTGGCGCCGTCGAGTTGGTCCAGGTGCTTTCCGGTTCGATCGTGATTAGCAGGAGCCAAGCGATGAGGCTCACCGTGAGAACCACGGCGAAGTAGGTCATGACGCCGCGGCCCACTTCGGGATCGTCAATCGTTTCTCCGCCAAACCGTAGCGGCTGCACCATGTTGGGCCGAAAGCTGCGTGTAAATTGTTGTTTGAGGAGTTTGAAGAGGAGGATATATCGGATCACTTTGATGCTGCTGCTGGTGCTTCCCGCGCAGCTTCCGACATAGGCCAGAACGAGCAGCATTCCCCTGCTGGTGTCATTCCAGCGGTCGAAGTCGCACGAAACGAACCCCGTATTCGTGATTACCGAAGCGACTTGGAAAAACGCATGGCGAACGCAGACGATGAATCGCCCAGAATCACCCATGCTCGACTTTTGATCGTCTGTGAGGGTGTTGTAGGAGGCGATGTCTAAGTAGTCTTCACTGCGAAACATCGCAAAGGCGCACAACAAGATGCTGATGCAGACAATTCCGGCAAAAACACGAAATTCGGGATCTCGAAATAATCTTTTCGGCTGCCCGATCAAAGCGAAATAAAGAAGACCATAGTTGAGGCCGGAGATAAGCAAAAAGACGCCGATCCAAAGTTCAATTCGCCAATCTTTGTAATACTCGACGCTCGAATTCTTGAGGCCGAAGCCGCCGGTCGCGATGGTTCCGAAGGCGTGGGTAAGTGAGTCAAACCAGTCCATCCCGAGCACCTTCAGGCCAACCGCCACCACAACCGTGAGCGCCAAAAAGAGCCCGGCGAATGTCCAGGCTGCGTGCTGCATCGGCCCAGAGGCAGCGTCACGCCAGGGGCCAACTGATTCGGAGCGCATGAGCGCCTTGCCGGCGGAGCCGTGGCCGAGGATCGCCACAAAGAGGACCATGATTCCCAGTCCGCCCAAAAGATGCAGCTCGCTCCGCCAAAAAAGGATGCAGTTGGGGAGAAGCTCCGGATTTTCGATGTCGGTCAAGATCGATGCGCCGGTGCAGGTGAGCCCCGAAACCGATTCAAAGAGGGCATCGATGACCGTTACTCTATGGGTCGCATCGCGCATCACGCCGCTCAACAGGAATGGCAGCGCACCGAGGATCGATGCAAGCACCCAACTTAATCCGACCGTCGCCATCGCTTCGCGCGTTAAGAGTCGTCCTTGGGCGTGGCGACCCATATAGAGCAGCAAGGCCGAGACCGAGAGCGCGATAGCCATACTGCCGCAGAGGCCGAAAAAACCGTCTGACTCAAAGGTTTTCGCGCGTCCAAAGGCCGGAAACGCCCAGGGCAAGCTCAATGCCATCGGCAGCGACAGCATGATCAGGACGATGCCAAGCAGTTTCGAGAGATAGCGGTAATTCATGGAAGTTGGCCGATCGGCGTTTTCTGTTTCAAAGCCATGTAGGTTCGCTAGTCACGGTGGTTTAGGTGGGCGTAAACAGATCCACCGTTTCGTCGACCGCGCCATCTTCGATAAACGCCACCACGAGATCGCCTGTCCGCAGTTGATCATCCGCTGTCGGCACGCGAGCCGCGCCATTTCTCATCACCGCGGCGATCAAGCATTGAGCCGGCGTCTTCAGGTCAGCAAGCTTGCCTTGGGTGATGGGTGCGCCTTCCAAGACTTCCATTTCGAACACGCCGGTCTTGCCGCCGGGGAGTCTGGTGCGAGAGACGATCACGCCGGTGTTGAGAAAACTCATCACTTGTCGCGCCATGACATCGCGGGGGCTGACCGCCACATCGATACCTAGCTTGCCGACGACTTTGGCATAGTCCGGTCGACTGATCACGGCCATGATTTTCTTCGCGCCAAGATCTCTCGCTTCGACACAGGCCATGATGTTGTTTTCATCGTCGCCGGTGCAGGCGACAAAGATATCGGTCTGCCCGGCTCGCTCTTCTTCGAGAATGTCGCGGCGAGTGGCGTCCGCTTCGATCACCGTTGTTTTCTTGAGTTGATTGGCCAGGACCATGCTGCGTTCGCGGTTGCTTTCCATCAACGTTGTCGTGCAGGGTTCGCCTTCCATGATTCGCGAAAGGTGATAGCCCGTTTCGCCGCCGCCGGCGATCATCAACGAAAACCGGCTCCGAGAGCCCTTGCTGAATTGATCGCGAATGATTGCCACATCTTCATGGCGACCGATGAGGGTAATGCGATCGTCGGCCTCGAGTTTGTCATCCGCTGTTGCCACAAAATTCCGCCCATCGCGGTAGATCGAGCCGATTCGAACTCGGTTGGGCATCTTGAGTTGTTTTAGCGGCGTATTGATCGCGGACGCGCCTGAGGAGACGTTCAATTCCTGCACCTCTAATTCGCCGCGGGCGAAATTCTCGATCAGCACTGAGCCCGGGTTACGAATATGTCGCGCTAATTCGACTGCGGACAAATGCTCAAGGCTCATCAAACGATCGATGCCAAAGTGCCGCTGATAATCAAACGTGCTCAAATCGCGGAACACCGGAGAGTAAACTCGTGCGACCGAGCGCCGCGCTCCCATCGCCTTCGCCATGCTGGCGGCGACGATGTTGACTTCATCGGCGCCTGTGACGGCTAGGCAAATATCAGCGCCGATCACATCGGCCTGGAAGAGCACGCTCGATTGCGCCGCCGAACCAAAAATTGCTTTGACGTCGAGTTCCTTGTTGATCCGTCGAACGTGATCCGGGTTGTCATCAACAACCGTAACCCGGTGCCTATTCTGACAGAGCAAATCGGCGATCCATGATCCAACTGTACCCGCCCCCAAGACAACAATGCGCATCGAATTAAGCTCCGCCCTGTGGCTTGGCGTGGTCTTGTTTGCCAGGGTCTTGCTTGCTCTGTTCTTGCTTGGTGAGCGCGTTCAGCTTCTCTGGTGCGATGAGTAGGTCTTCCAAAATTTCGCCTTGCTTGATGGTTTTTTCAACAATCCGGGGCACGTCTTCTGGCTTGACGCAGCCATACCAGATCGCTTGTGGATAAATGACGACTGTGGGGCCCAACTCACATTGATCGAGGCAACTTGAGTGACTCGATCGCACGAGCGGCCCGCAACCTTGTTTTTTCAGTTCTTCCTTAAACAGTTTCTTCAAGAGTTGCGAGCCTGTGGGATCGCAACAAGGCCGCGCGCTGCCTTGAGGACGCTGATTGATGCAAATAAAAATGTGGTGCGTAATGGGCGCCATCTGCGCGCAAGTTCCTGGAGGAAGGGTTCGCTCGGGCCAGATTGCCCGATTTGCGGCCCAAAATCAAAGCGAGCATCATAGTTACCCTGCGCGCGAGGCATAAGTCGCCGCTGGTTGGGGGATGGGCCGCAAAACCCCTGTCCTTGACCCTTTTTTTGCGGCGTTCCTATAATCTCGCTCCCTCCAAATCACTTTCGCGGACGCGGCCTACGTGCTTTTCTGGCTGCCCGCTTCTCGAACCGGCGCTGAGTTTTCCCGATGAAAATCCATGAGTTTCAGGCCAAACAACTATTTCGTGAGCGCGGCGTGGCCGTGCTAAAGGGAATTGTGGCGAAGACGCCTCAGGAGGCGGCGAAGGCCTATACCGACCTTGGCTCACCGATTGCGGTGGTGAAATCGCAGATTCATGCGGGCGGGCGCGGCAAGGGAACGGTGATTGGCAACGAATCGCAGCGCGGCGTGGTGCTTGTGAAGAGCGCTGCGGAGGCGGAGAAAGTGGCCAAGGCGCTGCTGGGTAACAAACTTGTCACCATTCAAACTGGCCCGGAAGGCCAAACCGTCAATCAAGTTTTCGTCGAAGAAGGCTGCGACATTGCTCGCGAGCTTTACATGGGCATTGTGCTCGACCGAGCCGCAGCGATGCCGGTGCTGATGATGTCGACGGAAGGTGGCGTTGAGATCGAAACGGTGGCCCATGAAGCGCCTGAAAAGATTTTGAAGGAACATTTTCATCCGCAGATTGGGCTCGAGTCGTTTCAGGTTCGCAAGCTCTGTCGAAAGTTGGGGATCACAGGGCCGACGCTTCGAGCCGCTGAAAAGTTCATGAAGGCGCTCTGCAAGGCCTATGTCGAACTCGACTGCAGCATGGTCGAAATCAATCCACTGGTGATTACCAAGAGTGGTGAGATGATCGCGCTCGATGGCAAGGTTACCTTTGATGACAACGGCCTCGTGCGACATCCAGAACTCGTCGCGCTGCGGGATGAGAGCGAAGAGAATCCGAACGAGTTGCGTGCTTCGAAGACGGGCCTCTCTTATGTGCAGATGGATGGCAACATTGGTTGCCTTGTGAATGGAGCGGGCCTCGCGATGTCGACGATGGACATCATCAAGTATCACGGCGGCGAACCGGCGAACTTTTTAGATGTCGGCGGCGGCGCCAATGCCGAGCAGGTTACAGAGGCGTTCCGGATTATTTTGTCGGACAAGAATGTGAAGGGCGTGCTGGTCAATATCTTTGGCGGCATCATGCGATGCACGACGATCGCTGAGGCGCTCCTCGTGGCGTACAAGACCGTCGGTTTTACGGTACCGCTGGTGGTGCGACTCGAAGGCACCGAAGTTGAGCAGGCTCGCAAGTTGCTTGCCGACTCGGGCGTGGCGATTATTAGCGCCAGTGACCTTACTGAGGCTGCGAAGAAAATTGTCGCTGCGAGCAAGGGTGCGGCCTAAGGCTGCCTGTTTCACTCGTCATTCACATAAAAACACACACGCATCGATAGGCCAATTTCCATGAGCATTCTTGTTAACAAAAACACCCGGGTGATTTGCCAGGGGATTACCGGTAAGGTCGGCGCTTTTCACACCAAGGGTTGCCTCGCTTACGGCACCAAGATGGTGGGCGGCGTGACGCCGGGGAAGTCGGGCGAAAAGGTTGAAGGGTTGCCGGTTTTTGAGACGGTGCAAGAAGCCGTTGAGAAAGAAGGCGCCAACGCCACGATGATTTTCGTGCCGCCGGCGTTCACTGCCGATGCGATTCTCGAAGCGATCGACGCGGGCATCAAAGTGATCTGCGCGATTACTGAGGGCGTGCCGGTGCTCGATATGGTTCGCGTTTACGAAAAAGTCCGCCGCAGTGATTGCCACTTGATTGGCCCCAACTGCCCGGGCGTGATCACTCCAGATGAATGCAAAATCGGCATCATGCCGGGCTATATTCATAAGCGCGGCAAAGTCGGCGTCATGAGCCGATCGGGAACGCTCACCTATGAAGCCGTGTGGCAAACAACTTCGATGGGCTTGGGCCAAACGACCTGCGTCGGCCTCGGCGGCGACCCAATTGTTGGCACGTCGTTCATCGATCTCTTCAAGATGTATCAGGCCGATGACGAGACCGAAGCGATCATCATGATCGGCGAAATCGGCGGCTCGGCGGAGGAAGAAGCGGCGGCCTTTGTGAAAGAGCATGTGACGAAGCCAGTCGCGGCGTTTATCGCTGGCGCGACAGCGCCCCCGGGCAAACGCATGGGCCACGCCGGCGCGATCATCTCCGGCGGTAAGGGTACGGCAGCCGAAAAGCAAAAAGCGCTGGAGGAAGCGGGAATTGAAGTGGCCAGAAGTCCGGCGGATATGGGAACGGCGGTGAAAAGGGCTATTGAGCGTGGGGGGCGGAAGTAGTTGAAAATCCAGTCATTCCGCCAGCAAGCCGCGTAACCCAAGAGACAGGCTGGCCAAAAATGGGAACACAATTGCCGAAAACCAAAGCCCGGCCAGCGGCCAACCTTTGGACGACGCTCGCGATCCCGTCAGCGTTATCGCTATCATCTCAATCAACGAGATGATAGCGCTCGGGATGCAGACGAATGCTAGAGAGCAACCGAGAATTGAAACCGTCTTTCCAAAAGGACCGGCAATCACCAAGCCAAGAACTGCAACTAGCGACAAGCCGAAGCCTAGTTTTCCTGACCATCGCTTTCGCGAGGCGGTGTTCGTAGATTCCAGTTTTGGCGGCTGGTAGGGGTTGGGCTGCATTTTATGGGCACTGGGTCTCTCGAAGTTAATTGCGACTAAACCGTCTGCCGCAATTGATTCAAAAACTGATTGCAATTAGAGCACTTGCGAACATGCTTTGCGAGCAGGTCGCTCCGCTTGGCATCGAGGCGATTGGCTTTGTAATCGGGTAATAGTTCGCGGACGTCGCTGCAGGTGAGGCCGAAGTGTTGGTACTCTGTGCCGAGTTGTTGTAGATAAGCGTTCCACCCTAAAAAGCCGACGGCCGAAGCGGCGACGGCTGTGCCGGTCGTCGTAGCGGCAACCAAGAGTAACCGTCGACGTTGCAGGCGATGCGTATAGCCGGTCAAGAGACCGGTTGCGTCATTCTCCCAATTCGATGTTGGTTTTGCTTTGTTGGTCATTGGTTTACCTTTGGCGCCCGACGGCGGTTAGTTTGAAATTGCGTCCGCCGTTGCTTTCAATCGTTTCATGTCGCAAATGGTAATTCGTTGTCGTCCCAGGAGGACTAAGCCCTCGTTTTGTAATTGGCCAAGTGTCGTCGTCACTGTCTCTCGTGTGCTGCCAATAATACTGGCAAGATCTTGGTGGGACAGCTTGATGCGAATTTCAATTCCGTGCGACGTATTGCCGCCATGGTCTTGCGCTAGCTCAACCAGGAGTTGCAGCAGCCGGTCTCGGTTCGAGCGAAAGAGCAGCGACTTGAGTCGCCGCTCGATTCTGAGGCGGCGGAATCCCAGAAGTTGAGTCACTCCCAGGGCGAGCCCCGCATGGCGGCCCATGAGTTCCTGCAGCACGTTGCGGGGAATCATCACAATCGTCGACGCGCAGGTCGCGATGGCTAACTCCTCACGGTCATCGGCGCCGACGAGGCAGAGCTCGCCAAACATTTCACCAGGCTCGATGAAGGCGAGGATCGATTCCTTGCCATCAGGCGTCGTATGGCAAAGCTTGACTTGCCCGCTCACCAAAACCAACACCGCCTCGGCGCGGTCGATGGGGATATAGATCACGTCGCCGGCTTTGAAGCGCCCTGAGCGGCTATGAGTTTCAAGCCGCTCTAATTCCAATTGCGGTAAGCGGCTAAGCAACTGGCAGTTTTTGAGATACCAGTGCTTTTCAGCCATCAGAGAGTGCAATTTGAAGGGTGGACGACTCACCGCCCTCAATCCGATCGTCGACGCATCTGCGCGCCAAGTCGAGTCAATCGAAAGAGGCCGAATGGGGGCGGTATTCAGCTGATACCTGCGACTGATGATAGCGTTTGCTTGCATTGCGGTCGACTCAGTCGTTTTCGCACCGGAATCGGGCCCTGACCACGATCCTCAATTATACGGCAAGAAATTTTGTTACTCTGTGAAGTAGCTAACAGACGCCCCCATTCCTCGTCGGTAATTTGTAGGCATATCCGATATACCTCGGAATCATCATTATTTCTCCTTTTATCGACGAGAACACCTATGACCCTACAAGAAGAGAACATCAGTAAAACCAAATCGGTCGCAAGCCGCCGATTCATCCTTGGAACGGGCCTCGCCCTCGCGCCGATCGCGCTTTTGGGCAGTGCGAGCACCGCAGAAGCTGATGGCCCGCATTACCTGAGCAATGGTCAAAAAAAGATCTTCAGATCGATCCAGGCCCACGAGAATGCACACGTGGAATACTTGGTCGCGGCGCTAGGCGCCATGGCCCGACCCAAGCCGACGTTCACTAATCTAAGGCAGCGAAATCTGAAGGACTTCGCAAGAGTCGCGCAGGCCTTGGAAAACACCGGAGTCGGAGCCTACCTCGGCGCTGCACCTTTCATTACGAGCAAAGACATTCTAAAGGCCGCCGGATCAATCTTGACCATCGAAGCTCGGCATGCGGGCGCAGTAAACACTTTGCTCATCGACCCCGTCAGCGTGGGCGACGCGAGCTTCGATCGGCCTCTCGGTCCGCTGCAAGTAGTCGCTGCGGCGGGAGGTTTCGTCTCCAGCCTCAATGGTGGCTGGGCGCTAAGTTACTCCGATCAGCTCAGCGAGCTGAACGATCTGAAGATTTTGAACTTCGCATTGGCGCTCGAGTATCTGGAAGCCGAATTTTATAACGTGAACACGCGTTTCTACGCCTAATTCTCATTCCCGAGTCGCTTTGTTGGCGTCCAGCGAATCGACTCATCCAACAGCATTCATTCTCCAACAATTCATCCGGTTATTTTGGGAGCACTGTTGCGACCGGCCTCCGTCACGCATGTGTCACACTCGCCATTCACGGTGCGAGTTTCATTCCTGTCCTATCCCGCGGTGTGATACTCGTGGCGCTGAGGCCATTTTTTTACAACTCGCTGCGAACCGTTGGTGCATCATTGCGCATGGCCACGGTTCGCGGCGAGTTTTTGTAGCGTCGAACACCATGCTCAACTACGACGCACATCTACGGCGATTCGAGACCGTCGAATTCCGCAAATAAGGATTTGGTTTGCTCAGCGGTCAGCGGCATTTGCGGCAAGCGCGGTGGACCAACCTCAATACCATTCCTGCACATGAGCGCTTTGCAGCTCGCGGTATAGCCTCGCTTTGAGAGCGATTTTAGCAGCTTAATGGCTTTGACTTGCGCTCGACGAGCCGCGGGAAGATCATCGGCGGCAAGAGATTTCATCAAACTGTGATAAATCGGTGCGGCAAAGTTGTAGCTGCTGCCAACGGCGCCGCGAACGCCAATCGCCAAAGCAGGGAGTAAGAGCTCGTCGATACCCGAAAGAATGTCAATCTGTTCGCCGCAGTCATGCAGGCAGATTTGCAGCGTGACGAGGTCGTCGTGCGTAAACTTCAGGCCGGCATAGTTGGGAATATCCCGGATGGCGAGCGACAGGAACTCCGGCATCGAGAGCCGGACGTGCGTGAAGGTCGGAATGTCGTAATAGAAAAAGGGCGTGTCTGGGCAGGAAGCGGCGACTTCTTTGCAGCAGGCAGCTAGAGCCGCAGGAGTATCGGGTCGGAAAAAACTGGGCGCGATCATGGCGACGCCTGCGGCGCCATTTTTGGCGGCATCGCTGGCAAGCGCCTTAACGTCTCCCAATGCACAAGCGCCGATGTGAACGATGACGCGTAACGCAGTGCCCTTAGCGACTTCAGTCCAACGCTGCGCGGCTTGCATGCGCTCGGCGACGGTCATGGAGAGACCTTCACCGGTCGTGCCGCAAACGAAAACGCCGCTCACCCCATCGGTGAGCAGCGCTGCGGCTTGCTTTTCAATGATTTCAAGCCGCAACGCGCCATTCGCATGAAATGGCGTGTGCGTTGCGGCGATCAGCCCCGTAAAACGTTCGTGTTGCATAGATAAACTTCGTCTGAGGGGCATTTCTAACTTCATAACCTAGAGCGTCGGAGCTTCTTTATTCGCATGCGGAAGCGTATTCGGCGTGATGCGCGTCGGCGTCGTCAGTCGCAGCGGCGTCGGCGCCCCGACATCGAACTCCAGCTGCACCACATAAGCCTTCCAACCCTTCTCCGGCTTCGTGACCTTGCCAACATAAGTTCCATCGCCTTCCGCTTTCAGTTCAACACTCTTGTAAGCCTTGCCGATCGTGTCGACGCGGAAGTCACGAGCGGTGGGGTTTTCGGCGGACCAGAGTAGCACATTCTTGGGCTTCTCCTTCGTCGTTACCACAATCGTGTTTTCGTCAGGAAAAGTCCAAGTAAATTCGGGACGTTTGATCTTATTGACTACCGAGTAATGAAACGCCGCGAGTGTTTCCAGCGCGTTCGTTCCCTTCAGCGAGTGATCTCCATTCGGCACATAGCAAAGCGATTTTTCGCCCGGCAGTTCGTCGTAATAAAACTGCGACGAATCGGGGCAGAAAAATTGATCGCCGCACGCATTGATAATGCACTTCGGCATTGTGAAGCGATCGCGATAAGCGAACGGATCCTCGATCTGCATCAGCTCGGTGTTGCGCGGATCATAGCGGCGTTGAAAGAGCTTGTGATTGAGGTAATCACCCACAGCAGGCGCCCAGAATCCATAAGCCGAGTAATGATTCTTCATCGATTTGTTGACATTGAGCACATCGATCACGATCGGAGCAATGCCGCTAACGCGCTTATCAACAGCCGCCACGCACCAAGTCGTCCAGCCGCGCTTCGAGCCGCCGGCGACGACGAAGTGATTGATTTCAAATTTGCCGCCTTCTTCGCTTTTGAGAAATTCTTGGACGGCGTCCATTGCGCGGACGACCGACTTGGTCATCGGCAAGCGAGCAGGCCAGCGTTCGTCGCCAGTCTTGAGGTACTGGTCCCAGGTGTACCCGATCAGGTCATCTTCCTTGCGGCCTTTGCCATCGTTGTGGAAAATAAGTGGCTGATTCGGCACTTGTCCAAGCGAAGCAACGACCGTGTTCGTCATGAGCGCAAGTTGCATCGACTGGCCATCCGCCTCTTTCGGCGCCTCGCCGCCATTCGCACCGCCGCCGATGAACATCATCGCGGTGTCAGCCTTAGCGGTATTCGGCTTCACGATCCGCAGCCAATGCTTCCAGAGCGGGCGATCAACTTCTTCGGGCTTGAGCCAAGTCTGACTAGTCAAATCGATAATATAGGTTGTCGCTTTTTCACCTTTGTCGGTATGAACAAGCTTCCAAGAATACGTGCTGTCACGCGCAGCGACATAGCGATCGAGCGCAGTCTGTTCGACATTGAGCGCCGTCGTGGGAAGAACGCGCGATTTATCTTGCGCGAGCGCCGGCGACGCCAAAGCGATCGCTGCGACAAACAGAACCAAGTGCGTGCGAAGATACTTGAACGACAGTTGCATGGAGAGGTCTCGGGAGAGAGTGCGAGGCAATCGCCAATGGCGATCGTGGTGCCCGTCATCTTATCAAGCGAGCGGCGCCATTTGGGCCAGGAATCCGCAGCGAATTTTGAGCCCGCTATTTCTGCTGGCTATTTTTGCTTCTCTGACAGAATCAGTTCCACCACATCGCCAATTACCGCACGCAGGCCTTTCTTAATCGTGCGGGCGCCATCCGTATTAAACTGCACCGCAATCGCGACTTTTTGCTCCGGAAAATACTCCATTTCGGAAAGGTAACCAGGAAACCAGCCGCCATGGCCATAGGTTTTGCCCCACTTCGAGTCGCGGATCTGCACGCCTAATCCATAGCCGCTCCCTTGGCTTCCTCCGCGCCCGCTGGTGGAACTGACCGGCGTGAGCATGGCTTCAAGCGTTTCGCGCCTGGTAAAGACTTTGCCCTCGTAAAGCGACTTGGCCCATTTGGAAAGGTCGAGCGGCGTACTGGCAAAGCCGCCGCCAGCCCACTCCAGTTGCGGGTTCATCACAAATTGGCCATCAACAATCGTGGCGCCGCGAAAGCCAAATGGCCCGGGCAACTTGTGATCGCCAGTCGCCAGGTCAACTATCGTGCGATTGTCAGAAGCAATGGTTCGCTCCAGCGCCAGCGGTTTGAGGAGCCGTCGATCAAGCTCTTCAAACAGTTTTTTGCCGCTCGCTTTTTCGGCGATCATTCCAAGCACGATGTAATTCGTGTCGGCATACGACCAACCTTTGCCGACCTCAAAGAGCGGCTTCGCATCGAGCAGCGGAGCGACAAGTTCTTCCGGCTTCCAGACTCGATCAGGATCGATCGGAAATTGATCTTGAAACGACTTCACTTCAAAATACTCGACAAGACCGGCCGTATGATTCATCAGCGAGCGGACCGTGATCGTTTCCGCATTCGGAAGTCGTGAAAACCAAGGTTCCCTGTCGAGCCACTTCGAAGCTTTGTCGTCGAGCGAAAAGGTCCCTTCCTCAGTCATTTGGAGCACGGTCGCCGCGACGAAAGTCTTGCCAATGCTCCCCGCCAGCAGGCGATGCGTCGGTGTCAGCGGAACTTTCTTTTCCAGATCTGCAAAGCCACTGGTGAGAGCGGCGCTCGTTCCATCGGCAAGCACATAGCCAAGCGAGACGCCCGGAAATTCACCCGCATGGTGCAACGCATCGAGCTTTGCCTGAACCTTGGACTCCAATGAAGCCGCTGGTTCCTGCGCGATGGTAGCGCTGGTGATCGAGAGAATGCAGACAAGGCCAGCCAAATAAGGACGCATTTTCATACTCTTTGGGCGATGAGATTTTCTGTTACCACAATTTCGGAAACACCGCGCCAGTTCTCTCGCGATAGGCGCCATACGACTCACCAAACTTCTCCACCAGCGAACGCTCTTCAATCGGCGCGCGAATGAGAAGAAAAATGAAAGTCGACAACCCCGCCGCCGCAAGCAGCCAGTTGGCAGAGAGCAGCGACAAGCTCATCGCCAAACCGAGCATCGCGACATAAAAGGGATGGCGAACGTAGCGATAGGGACCATTCGTGACGAGCGTCGCATCTTTGCGCGTTGCCGTGGTGTCGGTGAGATTCTTTCCTAGCGTGTGCAGCGTCCAACCGAGGAAAACAGCGTTCAAAAGCCCCACCGCCGCGCCGCCCAGTCGAACGAAATCGGGCAGCGGAAGCCTCGACCATTCGATCCAATTTGGCTTCGCGAAGTAGAAGATTGCACTTATCAGCATCGCGAAGCCCGAGAGGCGAATAGCGAGAAACAGCGCAACACCCTCTCCCGCCCGAGAAACCCTTCCACCCCGGTTCGCTTTGATCCGGTGATATCCGGCGACCACCATGGTGACCAGCATGATCACCAGGAACGCAATTCGATAGAAATTCTCGCTACGCGTCACGGAAAGTCCTTTAAAAGCTACCCAACGCTTGTTTCACTTCATCTGGGCTTAATGTACACGCTCCAAAGCGAAACTTCCTCCCACCGAAGCGGTTCAATCTGTATTAGGGTGTGTACATGACTCGAAGGGCTTGCCCGATCGCAATTCCTGCGAAGGGGCTTTTTTCGCCACCGTCGCCAGCGCCCAATCGCGCAGGCGCAGCCCTCCCGCATCGAGTCATGGTGAAAGGCAATTCTCCATGCGCATTCAGCTCAAGACTTTTTTCATCGCCTGCGCGCTACTGACGGGGGCGCTGATCTCCAGCGCAGGCGCAGCACTAGCCCAACCGCCCGGCGGCCCGTCACGAGGTCGCGGGTCCCAAGCGGGCCCGCCGCGCGGTGTTTCTGATCGCTCTCAGCGAGATCAAGATGATCATGATCGAGGTGATCGCGATCACCATCGCGGGCCTTCCTCGCACGATCGCTCCTCTCACGATCATGGACCACCTCATCATCGTTCATCAGAACATGACCACGGTCATCATCGTCCTGGACATTATGGTCCTGCTCATCACAGTTCCGCCCATCACGGCCCATCACGACATGAATCGAGCTCGCATAGCTCGCATCATCGTGGCCCCGGTCCCGGTTCGCATGGTGGACATTCCCACGCAAGCGCATCACGCAGCCATCCTTCCGACGATCGTTCCTCGGATCGAAATCGCGGAATGAATCGCGGTCCAGATCAACACGCCTCGCGCAATGACTTCCGTCGTGGCCCCGGTCCTGGCTCTCGCTCCAGTTCACGTTCGCC
>JBKJSI010000167.1:0-2878 GCA_046595915.1 Pirellulaceae bacterium | reverse complement strand
TTTTTGGGATTGTATTCGCCGTAATCGTGGCGGGTATGTTCGCTTCCGGTGAATTGCGGTTGAATCGCCGCAAGTGATTACGCGAGTAATGTGTTTGTGGGCCGCCCCGGTTATTGGGGCGGCCCGGGAGGTTCTTTTTAGCTATTAATGGCATTCGGCGCTTTAAAACCAACCACATCCACGCCGCTGCCATATTACCCCCACCTGAGCTTTGGTCCTTGCGTGTACTCGGCGATCATCGCGCCAGCGGCGTCCGCTTCCTCGGTGATGCAATCAACCTCAGGATCCCAAGCGTAATACGTTACTGCCATCGGAGCACTTTCCCTTGGAGACGCGGCGGTAAGGCCAGTAGCAGAATGACTTCCGGATCAATGAACCTGAATTTGGGTGGCAACGCCGCGCAACTCATGAATGACAACAATGCAGCGGCTTTCACTAATCGCACTGACTTCGTGGGAAAAAGGAACATTAAGCGGCAATTACAAGCCAGTCAGTCGCGTATCGGCATCTCCAAATCGTTCCGCCTTCACTCCCATCCGGTCCATCAGCGACAAGTAAAGGCTGCAGAGTTTGCGATTGTCGTTTCCATTTTCCAGGTAGTCGAGGACGCGGCCCGTCTCTAGCGTGCCGCCCAGCCCGCCGACGGTGAGTAGCGGCACACGGTTCGAATCGTGCTGACTTCCCGACCACATATTCGACAGATACATCAGGCAACAGTTGTCGAGCACAGTTCCATCCCCTTCTGGCATTGCATCGAGCTTCATCGCCAGATAAGCCAACTGACTGCAATAGTAGCGGCTGATCCGCTCATAGGCGTCTGAAAGATCATTGTGACTTGCAGAATGATGTCCGGTACGCACTTCAAGGAAGGGATAAATCAACCCTGATATGTCACGATTCAGCAGCAGGGTGGCGACGCGCGTTTTGTCGGTTTGGAAACCGAGGGCCAAGATATCGCACATCAACCGCATATGCTCGCGGATATCTTCGGGCATGCCATTATCCGGCCGAGGCATCATTTCCAAGGGCTTACCGCGATGGTGCGCGCGCTCTTCCGCTTTTTGTTGATCGGCTCTGGCGGCCACAACGCGCTTCTCGACTTCACGCACGCTCGTCAGGTATTCGTCGATCTTGGCTTTGTCGCCTGCGCTCACTTGTCGTCGCAAGCTTTGGGCTTCTTCCTGCACGCGATCAAGAATGCTCTTGTTGCGGCGCGCGCCGCGATTATCGAACAAGCTATCGAACGCGAGCGCCGGATACTGTTCCATGGGCACCGGCGAAGTCGCATTCTGCCAGGAGATGTGCGAACTATAAGCCAGCGAGAAATTGGTTTCGTGATAACCGGTCACGGGCTGCTCGCATCCCAAGACCATACTGGGTTGCACGGTTTGTTCACCCAGGTGATTGGCGAGCACCTGATCCATGCTGATGCCGCCGCGCAGCTCGGCCCCTTTTTTGAGCGATACCCCGGAGAGCAAATTGCCCGTCTGTCCAGGATGTATGCCAACCCCCGTGGCAGCCTTATTGAAAAGCCCCGTGATGAAGTTCATCTTCGTTTTGAGCTTGGTCATCGGCTCCAGGCTTTTGCCGAGTTCCATTTCGGCGCCGGCGCCCTTGGCCCACCAATGAGCGGAATTGATGCCGTTCGCCATAAATATGGCCGCGAAGCGCTTGGGAAATCCCGAGGCAGTCAAACCGGCGGCGGTTGGCTCGACACCCCAAACGTTGACCGCTTCCAGCCAGGGCAAGGCCATGGCCACCCCTGCGCCTCGCAATAGTGTGCGACGGGAGAGGTGATGTTCGCTGAGCTTGTTCGTTGTGCTCATCAATTACCCTTCTCGGAATGGACTTCGATGGCGCCGCGCCCTCGCTGCGTGAGAAATTGTGGCGAGGTGATGATGGTTTCAATCAGGCTGCTGAAGCGGTAGTCGCTGGCGACTAATCGAGTACGCATTTCCCTGACCGTTAATTCATCCGACAATATCAGAGTTCTTCCCAAAGCATTTGACAGCAGCTTGCGGCACAGGTTATCGAGAAAATCGTCTTGGCGAATATCGCGCAGGTAAGTCTTCAAACCCTCCAAACCTTCGCCTTCGCTGCCGTTGGGAAACATGGCGGCAGTTTGAACTGGCTTGCCGCCGAAATCGACTTTGCGTCGTTCACCGATCGCGCCATAACCTTCAAATGCCAGACCCACGGAATCAAAACGAACGTGGCATATGGCGCAATTCTTATCAGCGCGATGCTTGGCAAGCATCTGCGGCAAGGTCAAATCGCCGAGTTTCGCTTCATCGGCAGGAAGCTCTGCTACATTTGGCGGCGGTGCGGGGATATGTTCGCCCAAGAGCCGGCGAACGACCCAATACCCGCGTTTAACGGGGCTGGTGCGTAAAGCGGGCGCGAACTTGGTCAAGAAGACCCCCATCGGCAACAGACCGCCGCGACCATATTGATCGGCATTCTCAATCCGCCGCCATTCGTCGCCTGGCGTTTCCGAAGCCGGCATTTCGTAATGTCGCGCGAGCACCCGATTCACAAACGTATGCTTACCATCTAGAAAATCGAGTACCGAGCGATCATTTTGGGCGACATCGACCAGATAGCGAATCGGCTCCTCGAACATTGCCTGGCGCAGTTCGTTGGTGAAACTTGGAAAACGCCCGCGATCGACTGCGTTGTGTTCCTCGAAGCGACGAAAATCAAGCCAGTTGCCGCCAAACTCCGTCACCAAGCCACGAACTCGCTCGTCGCGCAACATTCGCCGCGCCTGCTTGACGAGTACTTCGGGCCGATGAAGGTTGCCGGCTTTGGCCTCGGCCAAAAGTTCCGCGTCTGGCATGCTCGACCAGAGAAAATAACTCAACCGGCTCGCGAGCGA
>JBKJSI010000109.1:0-6745 GCA_046595915.1 Pirellulaceae bacterium | reverse complement strand
ATAGATTTTGTCGCCCGAAAGCTTGTGTAGCGCCACCGTAATCGCCTTACTCGCCGCATCGATTTTCACGAGTCCATAAAACTGAAACCCTTCGCTCGGCGGCCGGTTGCCTGGCATTCCTCGGGGGATGCTGTTGAATTTCACTTGTGGGCCGAAGGTGTTGTCCATTTGCGATGGACCGAAAGTTCCCGCGTGCATCGGGCCGGCGACGAATTCCCAGAAGGGATCGAAGTCGGTGAATTTGGCCAAAGTCGGGTCGTAGTAGTGGGCGGCGGCGTGATGGACGTCGGCGGTGAGCCAGATCGTGTTGTAGATTTTTTCGCGCTTCATAAACGAGAGCAGGTCGGCGATCTCTAACTCGCGACCGAGCGCCGGTCCGTTGCCATTGGCGCCTGCATCAAATGTGTTGCGGCCCTCTTCATCGGGCGCGTCGCCTACGATCATTCCAATCGGCATGTCGCTGGCGATCACTTTCCAAGTGGCTTTCGAGGCTTTGAGTTGTTCTTTGAGTCGCGCGATATGGTCGGGGCCAAGCAGCGCCGTATCAGGCCCAGCTTTCGTTTGGCGATTGAAGCTATTCTTCGAGCGATAGGAACGCTTATCGAGGACGAACACGTCAAGCAGCGGACCATAATTCACCAGCCGGTCCACCCATTGTGGCGCCTCCAGCGAATCGCGAATTGGAAAATACTCAAAGAACGCCTGACGCGATCGCTTGGCGAGGGTCGAAGCATCGCGCTCGATCTTGTATCGCGGGTCATCCAAGGTCTCGCCTGGATACCAGTTGTTTGCCACTTCGTGATCATCCCACTGCACCAGAAGCGGGATGTCGGCGTTGAGATTGCGGACGTTTTTATCGAGCAGGTTGTAAGCAAAGGCGCCGCGGAATTCGTCGAGCGTCTCGGCGACTTTCGACTTCGCCTCCGTCATGAGATTCCTCCAAATGCTTCCATCATCGAGCCGCATTTCGGGAATGAGCGGATTGTCCGCATAGATCGTGTCGCCGGAGTGCAAAAAGAACTGCGGTTGATGTTTGCGAATCCTTTCGAACATCGGCATCCCGCCGATATCAGGATTGATGCCATAGCCCTGGCCCGCCGTGTCGCCCGACCAGGCGAAGAGAATGTCTTTCGGCTCGGCGGAGGGCGTTTGGAATTTTCCCATTTGCCATGGCGAAACCGCTTTTGCGTCTTTCAAGTCTTCGAATCGAACGCGGTAACAAATCGTTTGTCCTGGCGGCAAGTCTCCGAGGTCGAACTTCGCTGTGAAGTCCGTAACATCCGTCGCCTCAGGTCCACGCACTTTGCGGGCGTTCTCAAACTTCTCGGTGGTGTCCCACTCGATCCACATTCGGGCGGGTCGGTCGGTTTTTGACCAGATGACGGCATTGCGCCCGCGAACGTCTCCGCTGGAGGCGCCGTAAGGAATCTGAGGAAGCGCCCCTTCCGCTCGAACCACCGCAGGCGCATGTCCCATCGAGGATGCACTGCGAGGCAAGATCAACCCCGATGCGACCGCGACCAGCGACGAGTTAAAAGCGCGACGACCTAGATGCGACATACGAGAACTCCGAGCGAGGATGATGGGTGATTAGACCCCGCCTTCCTCCTGCTGGCGACCGCCTTCGCGCGGAATTCATTATGCTGGCGGCATTCGGGCGAAGTCACTTCTTCAACGGGCGGCAGCGAACTACAAGCTATGAAAACCAAAGGCGAACTCGAGTCGGAAATCAGTTCGGCGATTATTCGCTTCAAAAAGGAATACATGGGCCGCGGCCCGCTCTCCGTAAAAACCTATTTGCTCGATGACATGGCGCTGGTGCGGCTTCAGGGTGTGCTTACCGCTGCGGAGCAAAAGCTCGTTCAAGTGGAAGAGCGCAGTCGCGGGCGCGATCTGATCAAAAACACTCGTCTCGAACTCATTGAGCATGGCCGCCCGCTCTTGGAGCAGGTCATCCAAGACATCCTCGGCGTCGACGTGGTGAGCCTGCATACGGACATTAGTACTACTACTGGTGAAAGTATTCTTCTATTCACCCTGGCGAAGCGTCCCGTTTTCGCTTTGGGTTAAAAAAACTTAGCGCCACTTGACTTTCTGTCCGACATTACAAGAATGTTATCTAAGTGCAGCCGAGAGCCGGGGGGGCGAGAGCCCTCCATGTTGGCGGAAGCCTGAAAACAAAGCTAATCCGTCCTCTGGGTGATCCCGTCGGGAAATCCGGCTCAGGGGAAGAGAGGCCAGGGTGAAACGTCCCTTGAGGACGATTTTCCCTGGCCTTTTTTCGTGTCCATTTTCAACTTTGGGAGTGCAATGCAAAAGCTCATCGAGGGTATCCACGAGTTTCGTGAACAACAATTTCGGCCGCTTCAAGGACTGTTTGAACAGTTGGCCCGGGGCCAAAGCCCGGAAACCCTTTTCATCACCTGTTCCGATTCGCGCATTGATCCCAATCTGCTGACTCGGTCTCAGCCAGGTGAACTATTCATCCTGCGGAATGCGGGAAATATCGTTCCACCGCATGGCGCGGCCAATGGCGGTGAGGCGGCGACGATTGAATTCGCTGTCGCGGCACTTGGCGTTAAAGACATCATCATCTGCGGCCATTCGCACTGCGGCGCCATGAAGGGGCTTTTAGAACCCGAAATGGTGGCGAGCTTGCCAAGCGTCTCGAGTTGGCTATCGCATGCCGAAACCACCCGGCGAATCATGAAGGACAACTACAAGCACTTGGATGCGGACAAGCTGCTGACCGCCACGGTGGAAGAAAATGTCCTCGTCCAGCTCGAAAATCTGCGGACGCTGCCTTCGGTCGCTTCGCGGCTCGTCAAGGGCGATCTCCATTTGCATGGCTGGGTATACAAAATCGAGACGGGCGATGTTTTTGCCTATGAGCCGACGCAAGGACAATTCGTCTCGCTGACTCAAGTTACGTTTCCGACTTCGGAGACCGCCATGCGACGGCGTGTCGCGGGCGCGATCTAGTGCATGTTGCGTAAGGTATCGGCCGCAACTCGGGGGCTTCCGCTGTGCGGTGCGCCCCCCGCCACCCGGATGTAACTTTGTGGACGGAGAACTAGTTCTGGACTTGGCCACGAGTTTGATCAGTTTGCACTGAGCAATAAGGAATCGATTTTGAGTCCCGGTGAACGTTTTCGATTTTGGCGGGAGGCCTTCGCGGTGCGGGGGTCGATCACGCCTTATGTGTTGCCTCAGGTAAGTGCGTTTGGGCTGATCGCCTTCGCCATTTCCTGGGCGGCGGCAAGGATCGAGGATCGAACTGGGACCAAGATCGGCCTTGAAGTCGCCCCGCTCGAGTTTGCCGGGGCGGCGCTCGGTTTGCTCCTTATCTTGCGAACCAACTCCGGCTACGACCGCTGGTGGGAAGCTCGTAAACTCTGGGGCGGGATCGTGAATCAATCGCGGAACCTAGCCATTAGCGGCGTGTCGTATGGCCCCGTCGATAAAACTTGGCGCGAGCAATTCCTTCAGTGGACTGCGGCCTTTCCTCATATCGCGCGAAGTAGTTTGCGCGGCGAGGCGCCTCCGCCGGAAGCGCGTCGACTTTTGGGCGTAGAGGAATCGCAGCGCATCGCCTCGTCGGCCCACATGCCAAGTTATGTGGCCCAGCGCCTTGCCTTATTGCTGAGGGAAGCGCGGGAATCGATGCAACTGGATGGCTTTGCCTATCTCCAAATTGACAAGGAACGCGCCGCGCTCATTGATCATATTGGGGCCTGCGAACGCATTTTGAAGACGCCACTTCCGCTCGTTTACTCGATCAAAATCCGCCGCTTCATCATGCTCTTTTTGCTGACCCTGCCCTTCGCTCTGCTGCATCGCATGCAAAGCGACTGGCTGATTCCTCTTGTGACCATTCTGGTCGCTTACCCGCTGATTTCACTCGACCAAATCGGCGTCGAATTGCAAAATCCATTTGTTAAGACCAATCTCGGGCATTTGCCGCTGGATGAGATTTCGGCGAATATTGAGCGGAATGTACTGGGATTGCGGGGGGATGAATTGCCGGCGCAAGGAGGCTTTTCCGATAGCTCGCTGCGGGTTTCGACCTAATTGCGAGCAGCTATAAATTCAAATTCTGAGCGAAATTTAGCGCGGCTTACTTTCTGGTTTTGCTTGGACCAAATCTGAGATATCCAAACTCAAGACTCGTCCTAATCCACTGACTGCCAATGATTTGCCATCAGGTGAAAAGGCTACTGAATGTGGATAGGCTTGCGGCAAATCCATCTTTTCCACAATCTTGCCAGAATCACGGCTGATGAGCCACGCTTGCGGTTGTGGCAGATCGATCGCAGTGGGATCTTCTAAATTCTCCGCTCGAGTTCCGTACATTTTGCCTACCAAGACAGCGAACCATTTTCCATCAGGACTCGCTGCCACGCGAGAGTGAAAGGACGCATAGTTCGCGTCGCGCTCCGGTAACGCAACACGAAAGAGCTCTTCGAATTTGCCATCGAGTTCTCGCAGGATCCGAATCTCTCGCCGGACGTGCAGCACGTCTACGAAGTTCATTAAAATGACTTCGATCAGGCACTCGTCGCTCTTGCCTTTGACGGGCAAAATCGAGCCGCCAATCGTCGAATCAACTTCAAAAGTAGATTTCAGGTTACCCGTTTCAGCGTCAAGGCGAATCAGCCGACAACTTAAATAGTCATGCGTCTTCGGATCGCGCCTTGTGACGCCCAAAATCAAGTCATTGTCTGCTCTTGCCTGAGAGACATACCTTGTCTCAACTCCCGGTTCACATTCATAGCTCCACTTCAACTTTCCGCTCGCGAGTTCCAAAAGCCCAATTCGACTTGGGTCGGACAAGTGTGTAACGAGGCTCCTGCCGTCTGGCAAGAACGCGGTTGGAAATCCATTTTCAATCGGTATCTTCGCGACGGTTTCTGCTTCCAGGTTCCAAATGGAAACGCTTCTCGCTTTTCGAAATGCCTTGCGTTCGTAGGTTCCTGGCAAATCATCGATTGCCACAAGACACTTCCCATCTGGCGACCCAAATGAATAATCGCCGCCGTGCGGTGGATTGTGCTGAAGTGTCTTGACTTGCTTGCCTGTTTCAAGGCTCCAACCGCGGACCGCGCTGTTGTAAGTCGCGCGAACGCCGATTTGCCCGTCGACTTCAACCGTTTCAATCTTCCGACCCTTGTCAAATGTAGTGTAAGCGACGCTCCAGTCTGGCGAGACGGTCAAGTAATCTATGCTCCCGCGCAGGCCGGAGCCCGTCTCGAACTGAGTCAACAAATCGGCCGTCTTAACATCCCATACGGCGACGAGGCCGCCAGGATAATCGGCGGCAAGAATCCGCGATCCATCTGGAGAAAATTGAATTTGACCCGTCGTCTGGTCTCGATGTGGAAACAGATACTCCTTCACGATTCGCTTGGTCACCGGAACGAGTGTCAACTTGGTCTTCGGCGCCACGACCTTGATTGAAGTCTTGAGTGATTCGACCTGATAATTCAACAGACTTGTTAGGTGAAACTCCACCTGCGCCGTGCCGGTCCCAGCAGTGTCAGGCGTCCGAATATTCCCCAAAAGGTTATAAGTACAGCATCGATCCGTGAAGGAATAAGTTGCATTGAGCGAATCGTCGCTTGGTTCCTTCTTTGGAAAGGTCGCTTTCGCATGCATAAGCGTCTTCGGTGGGATCTCGCTATAGTCGACCCATGCCATAGTACCTGGCCCAACACCCGGTGTGCCAATTCCAAGGCATATCTCTTTGGATCGTCCAGCGACCAGCACATGCTCGCCGAAAAGCCCGAGTTTGATTCTGCCCCCAAAGTGAACGACCGGCGCGTCTTCGGCCTTGGCAGAAAACTGCAGTACACCAGTTTCATCATATTGGGCCATGACCGACTTGCGCCCATCGAGACCGCTTCCTTTGTGGCCCGGCGCCTGGAGATAACCTCCGACCCGATAGCTGAGCGCCTTGGGTTCGCGCTTCAGCAATTTCTTGTAGTCGCTAAGTAAAGCCGCCAATCGATCCGCGGGCTCAATGCTCACATAAAAATCCCGATGCACCATTTCCCCATCCCGAATCTCCTTAATCTGAAAATCCACTGACCCATCCGGCGGCGTGTACTCACCAAACTCCATCTTCGCAATCCGTTCCCCCTCCTCCGTCAAATCCCCATTCCCATTCAGATCCGCGTAAAGCAAATCGCCATCAATCACGAGCCAAACCCGCTTCGTCATCTTTTCGCCCAACACCATCAGGGCGTATTTGGGCGCGCCGCTTTTGTAAGTCGGTTCTTTGGCGATCTTCCGCTCAAGTGAGGCCAAATCCTGGCCCATCGCTGTATTCAGAGTTAGCAAAATTCCCGCAAAGAAGATCGCTAGTCGCATCGAGTTGACTCCCCAAAGACATGACGCCGCCCCAAAAGAACACGGGCTGACGCTGCTAAGACACCAGTATTTCAAGAAATCTCGCCCGGACATGCAATTCCTACACGGGCCAACATTCGATATAAATGGAGCATACTCGACGCCCGTTCACCACACGTTCAACAGCTGGCAGGATGCGATGGCCAAAGAGACGGTCATTTCGGGCGATAATTCTGGAAGAGAAGCGATCACTCCTGGGCAGGTAACACCGCAGGATGAGCACGATCGCGATCTGCGCCCGCAGCGGATGGAGGAGATGGTCGGCCAACGGGATGTTTATGAACGCCTGCGGATTGCCGTCGATGCGGCCGTCAAACGGGGCGAGGCGATCGGCCAT
>JBKJSI010000055.1:0-2677 GCA_046595915.1 Pirellulaceae bacterium | reverse complement strand
AAACAATCGCTCCCTCCTTCACCACATATCCGCCATTGCCCCCGGTCCAACCGCTCAAAGTCTTGCCATCAAAAAGGGAGGTGAATCCCGATTCCTGCGCAGTCGTTGCGGCGCACGTAGAGAATAGAAATGCACTTGCGAGAAATGCGGCGACTAAGAATCGCATTGAAGTAGCTCCGAGAGGGTGGGCCTGTAACGGTTTCGCCAAGCGATGAAAACAACGTCGGCGGTGGGGTCGAGAGTATAACTCAGATCGCCGTCCAATTCAGGCATCAAATCTCTAAACATCCGCAGGCGGCGACGGATTGCGCCATTGGTCCAAAGCAAGCCGCAACGCCCCCATCGCGGGATTCTTGGCGGTCACCATTTCCGAAGGCGGAATCGCCAGCTGCCTCAAATGCACTTCGAGTCGATGCCGATAGCCTTCAAAATTGGCCAGCAAGCCGCCCGCGCAAATGAGACGATAATCGGGATAACTCGCGTCGCGGCCAAACCGCTTAGGAAAATCAAGCTGCTGCACCACCGCGCGAATCGCGATGGCTAACTCAGAAGCCCCCCGTTCCAAAAGCGCAAACGCCTGCCGATCGCCATTCGATGCCTCATTGAGCACAATCTGCGCGAGGCTGGCAATCTCTTCACGCGGGCGATTAGCGCCATAAATCGCGCCCACTAATTCCTGCGGCTCGCGAAGTCCCAGTGCGGTGAGTAACGTCACCGTCAGCGTCGTGCTCAGTGCGCGATGATCCGCCGACCGCGCGATCGAACGCAGCGCCTCAATCGCGAGCCAATAACCACTTCCCTCATCACCAAAAAGATATCCCCACCCGCCGCTGCGCACGGTCTTGCCATCTTCATTGCGCCCCCAAACCATCGATCCTGTCCCAGCAATGACGGCAACCCCCACTCGATCAGGCGCACCCGCCGCCAAAGCTGCCTCCGCATCTCCAACCACAATTGTCTCATTCGCTAATCGCGCCCGCTGAGACAAAAATCGAAATCGACTCTGATCTTCCGCCCGCCCGCAACCCGCCAGCGCCGCAGCCATCACCGCCACCGGGCGCGGCGGCGCTCCCGTCGATTCCCAAGCCAAAGCAACCGCCTCTTCCACGGCATTGATCGCATTCTGAAAACCAACTACCTGCGGATTCGAAGGGCCACTTAAACCTTGGCCCAAAACATGCTCATCCTCAATCGTGCAATCATCCGTCGCATTCTCAAGCCGCGCGAGCCAAGCGAGCGTCTTACTGCCACCGCCATCAATGCCGAGTAGCCAGAGCTCGTTGGAATCAGAAGACATAATCTAGTTCATCGTCCTGTTAATTTCAGCCCTGGGTGGCGGGGGAGAATTGCCGCCAAAACGCTTGGCCTATCTGTTCGGTATCGCCGGCAATTCACCCCCGGAGTGCAACAAGGATGGCCAGAACTTGATGGACGGTGAACCAACCAGTAGATAAACGACTTTGGGCGTGTGATATCGCATTCCCTAATTCTCCAATGCCGCGCGCAGTTGTCCACCCGCCTTAGCAAGCTTCTCCCGCGCCAAATCGGGCGTAACTTTTGCTTTCGCAGCAACAATCGCAGGCTTCAGCTCCCCTCCACAGGAAGCAAGCATCGCGCGAGCCTCAACTTCATTGAGCGTTGTCAATCGCTGCAAAATGCGAAGCGACCTCGCCTCTAACTTGGCATTCGTCGCGCGCAGATCGACCATCAAATTCCCATAGGTTTTCCCCAGCAAGACCATCGCGCCCGTAGTTAACATGTTGAGCACCATCTTCGTCGCAGTCCCCGCTTTGAGCCGAGTACTCCCACTCAACACCTCAGCCCCAACCACTGGCGCAATAACCACATCAACGAATTTGGCAAGTTCCGATTGCGAATTACAGGCGAGTCCAATCGTCTTAGCTCCAACACTCCGCGCGAACTCCAGGCCTCCAAGGACATAGGGCGTGCGCCCACTGGATGCGATGCCGACGACAATATCCCGCTGAGAAATGTCAATCCCTTTGAGATCCGTGATCGCCAATTCCGGCTGATCCTCGGCTCCTTCGATCGCGCGCGTCAGCGCCGCGTTCCCCCCCGCAATGAGCCCAATGACCTGCGCCGGATTCGTGCCAAAAGTCGGTGGGCACTCGGTCGCATCGAGCACACCAAGCCGCCCCGATGTTCCGCTACCAAGATAAATCAGTCGCCCGCCGTGCCGCAGTTTCTCGGCAATCATTTCAATCGCCTCAGCGATCTGCGGCGTTTCGGCCGAGACGGCTGCAGCGACTTTCGCATCCTCCTCATTCATCAGCCGCACGATCTCACTCGCCGAAAGCTGATCCAGCCTTTCAGAGGCCGAATTACTCGCTTCTGTGGTAAGTCGATCTAGCGAGCCAGGAATTAGACCAGGCGTCAAACCGTGAGTAGGGCGTTCATTCATTCCATCATTGTCCTGTCGCCCAGCCCCAACGACAATGGCGACCTTGCAATCCGCGATGCTTCCTCCTCAATCCCAACCCGAAGCGTAAGCGAGGACTTCCCCTCCCCCTCAATCCCAACCCGAAGCGTAAGCGAGGACCTCCCCTCCACCGCGATCCCATTTGCTATCCGCGAGCTACCCGACTTGAACCTCCTCGACGCCGCCATCATCGCCCTCTTCCTCATCGCCACCACGGCCCTCGGCGCCTGGCTAGGT
>JBKJSI010000014.1:0-8540 GCA_046595915.1 Pirellulaceae bacterium | reverse complement strand
GGGTGCGAGACTACTTTCCAGAACCCACCAAAATGGCAATGATGCCACCTCGGTCTGTCGCCGGAAGTTGTGTGCCGGTAAGGCTTGCGGTGCTTAGGGAGCGTGTGATTGGGTAGTTGACATTTGCCTGCCTAAATGTACAACCACGGGTATTCGTGAAAAATATCACGAACTCCACCCGATCCACTCTTTTTGGGCAATTGCGCCCCTGATCTTTGGTCGACAAAAGGGTCTCCCGACGCTTTGCGCACCTTGGTCTGCATCGCATCACACTCATTTCGGAACGCGGGGCCGGTTTTTAGGGCCGGTACGCAGGGAAGGTTCTCCGGAAAGCCAGCACACCCAATGGCGGACAAGAAAAAACTCTCGGTTGACGAGATTCTGGCAATGGCCAGAGGCAAAAAGGTCGAACGCGGAAGTGCGCCTGTAAAGAGCACTCCAGCGGAAAAAACCGCTGCCGCGCCACAAGCTGAAGAAGCAGCTGCTGACGCATCCAGCGGCGAAGAAGCCGCACCAGCCGCGCCCGTTGCAAAAGTCGACGCGAAGAAAATGTCGACGGCGGAAATCATGGCGATGGCTCGTGGCGGCGGCGCGAAGCCCGCAGCGGCTGCCCCCGCTAAGCCAGCGGCAAAACCTGCCTCCGCAGCGCCCGCAAAGGGCGGCGCGATGTCGGTCGCCGATATCTTGGCGGCCGCTCGAGGCGGCAGCGCCCCCGCTGCGGAGAAGCCAGAACCAAAGCCCGCTGCAGCCAAGGCAGCGGCGCCGGCCAAAGTCGAAAAAGCACCTGCCGCTGTTCTCGAAAAAACTGTTGTTCGCGACAACGCGAGCATCTTGGGAGATGGCGCCGGCAAAAAGCTTGGTCCTGTCTCCAAGTCAGAAGCAAATCAAAGCGGAGTCGCGGTTGCAGCGAAGCCAGCGAAAGAAAAGATCGCCGTGCCGCCAATGCCATCGCGACCCGTTCTCGCTGGCGCCACAGCAACTGCGACCACCGCGCCGACGACGGATCGCCGAGGCGTTCTTGCCGCCAGCGTCGCCGCTCTCGCCGCGACTTTTGGTTACCTTTTGGGCAACCCGCTTGCGATTGGGTTTACCTCGCTCGCAACGACCGGCTTGGTTTGGACGCTCGGCGGCGCCCGCTACATGTTCCCCAACGTGCTGGTAGAACCTCCGACCAAATTCAAAGCTGGTTTTCCTGACACGCTTTCACCCGGCCAAGTTGAAACCAAATACATTCCGCAATTCGGCGTGTGGGTTGTCAAGAACGAGTACGAAGGTAAGCAGATTATTTACGCCATCAAATCGGTTTGCACGCATTTGGGTTGCACGCCGAACTGGCTTGAGGGTGAACAGAAATTCAAATGCCCTTGCCACGGCAGCGGCTTCTACAAGGATGGCATCAACTTCGAGGGGCCCGCACCGCGACCACTCGAGCGATATGCCATCTCCTTGGCGGATGATGGCCAGCTGATGGTGGACAAGAGCCGTGTCTTCAATCAGGAACTGGGACAATGGAGTGATCCCAACTCCTTTGTGCCGGTTTAGCTAAGGCCTCAAGTTAGTTTTGGGCCTTTGATGGATTTCCATCGCGGCCGTTCCTTCATCGCAAACCGTTCAACTCCCGACGAAATCTTCCATGGCCAGCCTCGGCGACATCATTCGCGAATCGCAAATTTGGAAGAGCATCTTCCGTCATCCGGCGCCGCTCGATCGGCGTAACCGGGTTGTCGTGATGCTGACCAACTTCTTTTTGCATTTGCATCCCGTCTCCATCAAGAAGCAAGGCATCGCGCTGAGCTTCACCTGGTGCATGGGCGGCGTGACCTTCTTCCTGTTTTTGGTGGAGACCGTCACCGGCGTGCTCCTGATGTTCTACTACCGCCCGACAACTGAATGGGCGTATTACGACATCTTGAATCTGCGCGACGTGACCTCGCTCGGTATTCTGCGTGAGATCCATCGGTGGGGCGCCCACGCGATGGTGATCACGGTCTGGCTCCACATGTATCGCGTCTTTCTTACCGGCAGCTATAAACCGCCGCGCGAATTCAACTGGGTCGTTGGCGTTATTCTGCTCCTACTCACGCTGTTGTTGTCATTCACTGGCTATCTGCTTCCTTGGGATCAGTTGGCAATCTGGGCGATCACCGTCGGATCGAACATGGCTCGCGCTACTCCCTTCCTCGGTTACGAAGGGCCGGGAGCCAAATTGCTCGTCGTCGATGGTGTTTCCATGATCACCAACGGCTCCGACGCGCGATTCGGCCTACTTGCCGCGCGGTTCGTGGGTGAAGATACGCTCAATCGATTTTATGTTTTGCACTGCGTCGCGTTGCCGCTCGCTGTTTCGCTCCTACTCGCCATTCACTTTTGGCGAGTTCGAAAAGATGGCGGAATCAGCGGACCGCTTTAATCGTATTTGCCTTGGCTTCTCGCGGACAGCATTGGCCGCGAAGCCTTGGGTGCTTAGTAAAAATAAATCCATCTCCACTTCGCTCGTGAAAATGCAGTATGCATACCGTTAACCAAGGCGAATTCCTTAAGGAGATCGCCCTATTCCTGGGGATGTTCTACGTCACCCTTTCGGTCATGAATGGGGTGCGCGCGTTCTTGCTCTGGAATACTCATCAGGAAAAGAAGCTCTTTCGGCTGCCGATCCTCGATATTCAAGTCACCGAGTCGCTGATTTGGACCGTGGTTTCGATCTTCTTTGCTTCCATCGCCCCGATCGCGATGAGCGGCAGCGAACAATGGTCGGTGCTGATTTCATTTCCAATGCCCGTTCGCGCGGCATTCGATGCAATCATGGGCCCCGTGGTTTACACGTTGGGAAGCCTCGCGATCTTGACGGTGCTTTATCTGACTCGCGAAATCTGGGTGAAGCCCGCGATCGCTTGGACGCTATTAAATCTCTCCTGTCTCGCGATGGGCCTCGCGATGACCGACCACAATTTCGCTCTCATTATCACGAAGCCTGATAATGTGCCGATCGTGGGCATGGTCTTTTTGCTTGGCTTCTTCACTTGGCTTGCCACCGCCAAAGCGGTCGAGAACGATCGCCGCACTGCCCGCGGTCTCGAACCGCTTGAGAAGCTGGACGACGAAAAAATTCTCGTTTGGCCCGATCTCGTTTACACCGAATTGATCTGCATGATCGCCCTGACGGCGCTGCTGATCATTTGGGGCATCTTGCTCAAAGCGCCGCTCGAAGAGCCCGCCAGCGCAGTAAAAACACCGAATCCCTCGAAGGCCCCTTGGTACTTCCTTGGCCTTCAAGAAATGCTGGTGTACTACGATCCTTGGATGGCGGGCGTGGTTCTTCCAAGCGTCGTGGTGTTTGGCCTAATGGCGATTCCCTTCATCGATTTCAATAAGAAGGGCAACGGTTATTACACCATCGCCGAGCGCAAGTTCTCGTACATCATTTTCCAGTTCGGCTTTTTGTCGCTCTGGGTCACGTTGATCGTGATGGGAACCTTCCTGCGGGGGCCTAATTGGAACTTCTTTGGATTTTTCGAGATTTGGGACCCGCACAAGGTCCAAGCGCTCAATAACCGCGATTTGTCCGAAATGTTTTGGATCGACTGGCTTAACATCGAACGCCCTAAGGCTGCCGATAACGCCAGCGAACTCACCAAACTGGGGTACATTCTATTCCGTGAAAGTCCGGGCATCGTGCTGGTGCTTGCCTACCTCACGGTGGTGCCGCCGGCGCTGATGGTCGCTTCGCGATTTTTCCGAGACATGTTCCTGAAGATGGGCTTCATCCGTTACATGGTGATGACCAATCTTCTGTTAATGATGATGTCGCTGCCGATCAAGATGATTTGCCGCTGGACGGCGAACCTAAAGTATTTTGTTGGCATGCCTGAATACCTGCTCAATCTCTAACGCACAGACTTTGATACTCGGCCTTTAATACATCAGCCTTTAAGGCCCCAACCTTAGAGACATAACCTATAGCCTGCGAGTGAGGCCCCGAGCCTCCGCTGGAGAGTTTTGAAATGCCGGCCACCGAACAAACCTGGCGATCGATGCCTGTCATGCACCGCGTGTTCGCGGTTGCGTGCGTCGCCATGTTTTTGGCGACGCTGTGGATGTTTTACGACGACCACTTCAACCGAGGTTGGAAGTCGTACCAAATGACGGCGCGGCAAATTGACGTCACGATGAATCAGCTTCGCAAGGAGCAGTTCGAGACCGACGCCAAATTGCGCCAGCGCGTTGCCGCCGAACAGGCGCATGCCGAAGCCCTCTCGAAACCAATTGATGACGCGCTGTTGACCGAATTTCAAACGTTGGCAACAAGCAATTCAGCGCTCGAAAAAGCGCCGGAGATTGATTTTTCGGCCGCGAACGCCGCCAACGAATCCCTCAAGAAACTCAGCGAAGTCGCGGTTGTCAAGCGAAAAGAGTATGCCGCCGCTGTCGAAGGCGTCACTGCCGCCGCCAATGCGTATCACTCTGGCAAATCAAAGTCGAAGAATCCCACCACCGCCGAAAAGGTCAGCGATGACAAACTAAAGGCTGCTTGGGACGAAGCACTCCTCAAAGTTCAGGCCGCTGACGAAGCGGTCGCCGCTGCCGATACCGCGGCTGCAATTGAACGTGAAAAAGTGATGGCCCCGCTTCGCGCTGCAGCCAAGCACGCGCGGTTTGTTGAAGACACCCGGCTCGGATCGCGAAAAAACAAGAACGCAGCCCTTGATGAAGCGAAGGCGAATGAAAGCCTCGCGACTGGGTTGAATAAGCCAGCCGATGAAATGAAAAAGCTTCAAGGACGAGTTGATGAGCTCACAACGGAATACAACGAGCTGAACCTCCAATATCAGACCGCATCGGTTCATCGCAAAAAGCTTGATTCTGTGATCGATAAAATCAACCTGCAAGCGAATGCTTCGAAAAAATCGCTCGATGATCTCCAAGCCGATCTCAAGCGAATTGAGCAGACCCAAAAAGATCGACGCCTTACTTTTACGACTTGGGACACGGTCCTCGGCAAGCGACTTTTAACGCTGCCCATTCTCGATGCGTTCGGCTCGCCGCTGAAGATCGAAAATCTTTGGAGCGAAGGCAACGAAGTTTTCAACAACTTCCATAAGGTGCCTCGATTCGACCGTTGCACGACTTGCCATCAGGCGATGGAAAAGTCACTTCCTGGCGAAGCGACCAAGGGCGCTTATGTCGCCGAGCGGGAACTCGACTTCCGTATTTTGCTAAAGCCTGCATCTGAGGCGACAGCTACAACTCCAACGGCGAACGTCACGCTGGTCTCCGCGGAAGCGGAATCGGCCACGGCAAAACAATTGCTTGATGAAGTCGGGGTGTCGTTGGTCGGCGAAGGTCTTGTGAATGCCAATGCCGTGACGGTGGCGTATGTCCAGCCGGAAACGCCTGCCGCAGCTGCTTCACCACTCGATGGTGGCGGCGCTCAAAAAATGACCGCCGACGCACTCCGCGTCGCGGCGATGGTCGGAACGGAACTGCCTCCTCAATCGACTCCGCCAGGATTGACGGTTGGCGACGTGGTCGTCGAAATTGCCGGAAGCCGAATCGCCAATCTCGCCCAAGCCGAGCGAATGCTCAGCGACGCACTGCGCGATGGCTCGCCGATCGAAGTCAAAGTTCGCCGCGGCTTGCCGGAGCCTTACACTTCGCATCCCCGACTCGATCTCTTTGTCGGTTCACTTAGCCCGCATCCGATGGGTGTTTTTGGTTGCACCGTTTGCCACGATGGCCAGGGGAGCGCTACCGAATTCCGCTATGCATCGCACACACCGGATTCGCCAACGCAACTTCGTGAATGGAAGGACAAATTGGGATGGTATGACAACCATCACTGGATTTTCCCCATGAACTCGAAGCGGTTCTCGGAAGCGAGCTGCCTCAAGTGCCATCATGAAGTCGCGGAGCTTGATGTCAGCGAAAAGTATCCCGATGGCGCGGCGCCCAAGCTCGTGCAGGGTCACCAGCTGATTCAAAAGCATGGCTGCTTTGGCTGCCATGAAATCAATGGCTATGACGGACCGAGCAAGCGAATCGGTCCTGATATGCGACTCGAGCCAAACTACTTTGCCGCCGCGCTCGGCATGCTCCCGGCCCTGAAAGCCAGGCAAGATGTCGTCACCGGCAAACTCGTCGAGCTTTCGAAGAATCCCGGCGCAAATGGCTCCGCTGCGGTAAGCAAGCTCGAAAGCGAATCGCGCTCAATTTCTGAGATGGTCCAATTGGCCCAGACCGTCGCGGCACAGCCGGAAAACGACTCGGCACGCCAGCGACTGACAACGTTGATTGATCGAGCAAAGGAAACGTCGACCGATGCACCTGGCGAATCGCTCATATCGGCACACGTCGCTTCGCTCGCCTCCTTGCTAAAGGACGCGGAGGCTGCGGGTCAACTTCGCAAAGTCGGTCCGAGCTTGCGGTTCATGAACTCCAAGCTTGATGGCAAATTCGTATTCGACTGGCTCCGCGATCCGCGGCATTTCCGGCCGTCCACACGGATGCCACGATTCTTTGAGCTGTGGTCTCACCTTGATAGCGGCAAGATTGCCGACAAATCCGAGCCGGCCGTTAAGAATGAGCAAGTCGAGATCCTTAGCATCGCGACATACCTTTCCGGCAAGAGTCAAGCGTTCGAATTCGAAACGCCGCCGAAGGACATCACCGAATCGACTCCTGAAGAGAAGGCTGAGCGCGGTAAGTGGCAATTCCAGACTCGTGGCTGCGTTGCTTGCCACTCCCACAAGGATTTCGCGGATGCTGAAGCCCTTCGCCCCCAGGGAGAGATGATTCAGGGCCCCGATCTCAGCGGCGTTGGCGACAAGTTCAACCCTGAGGCGAATCCGGTCGGCAAAAAGTGGCTCTATAGTTGGATCAAGAATCCAACGAAGTATCACGCAAGAACGCTGATGCCCAATTTGCAGCTGGAGCCGATCCGCACCGTTGATCTCGACGAAAAGGGAATGGAAAAGCCAGACACCGCCAAGGTTTACGACCCCGTTGAAGATATCGTCGAGTATTTACTTACCAGCTCAACCATCGGATACAAACCGAGGCCCGGTGCACTGACCACACTTAACGATGAGACCGGCAAGACGCTTGACCAACTGACCATCGATTATCTCAAGGAAATGTATCCCGAAAAAATCGCCAAGGGCTATGCCGAGACGGGCCTCGCCGAAGCAATGCGCGCCGAACTCAAAGGGGCTGAAACTGAACTGATTTCCGTCGACGGTAAGCCACTCACGCCGGAACAAAAGCTCAACTACATCGGTCGAAAGTCGATTGCCAAGTGGGGCTGCTATGGCTGCCACGACATTCCCGGCTTTGAAGACGCGAAGCCAATCGGCACCGCGCTGGCCGACTGGGGCCGCAAAGACCCCGCCAAACTCGCTTTTGAACACATCGGCGGTTACTTGCACGGCCACGGCCATGACGCCGGACATGCCGCCGGACATGCCGGTCATGGCGACGCGGCTCACAAGGAAGAAAAGTCGAACGAAAAGAAGCCCGAAGCCGCACATGGCGAAGAGGCAAAATCGGTAAGCAAAACCGATGCGCTCGCGGTTTCGCATGAAGATGCAGCAGACGCCGGCGAAGCTGCAGAGCATGCCGCATCGCCGATTCCAGACGCCGCCAAACCCGCTGGGCCTCTGCCCGACTTCTATAATCTGCAATTGAATTCCGGAAACCGTATCGGCTTCCTCTTCCAGAAGCTCCGCGAGCCTCGTTCCTACGATTTCAAGAAGACCGAAAACAAAAAGTATGGCGAGCGACTCCGCATGCCGCAGTTCAACTTCAATGATGAACAGCGCGAAGCGGTGGTGACGTTTGTCCTTGGCCTCGTCTCCGAGCCGCCCACGTCAAAGTTCCTCTACAAGCCGTCACAACGCTCTGAAGCGATTGCTCAAGGGCGCAAACTCATCGACAAATACAACTGTGGCGGCTGTCACGCAATCAAGGGCGACCAGTGGGATATTTCCTTCCCGCCAAGCCAGTTCGCCGCTGCCAAGGAAACGTTTGATCCCGTGACCACTTACCCCTTCCAAATGCCGGAAGGAACGACTTCGGAACTCGCCAAATCGATGAAAACGGATGCTGCGGGTCACGCACATGCCATCGTGCATGGCTTGCCGGTACTTGGTCGTGAAAATGGTCGCCCGGTCATTTCTGATTCGGAAGGTGACGAAATTGCCGCTGAAGAAGCGTACGATCCACGATCGCTGAGTTACGATGTGCAACTTCTCTCACGCCAGGTTTTGGGCGGTGTGGTGCTAGAGCCTAGCGCAAATGCGACAAGACTATCCGGCGGCATGATCGAGCGCCATCGACCATCCGATGGTGGGTTCTTGGCCAAGTACCTTGTTCCCGTTGTCGCGGCGAAGAATCGCGACCTCGGAAAAGGCAAGGAAGCATGGGGTTGGGTTCCTCCGCCGTTGGTCGGTGAGGGGCACAAAGTCCAATCAGATTGGCTCCATGATTTCCTTCTAGAGCCTTACGCCATTCGCCCCGCCGTCGTGCTGCGAATGCCGAAGTTCAAC
>JBKJSI010000790.1:0-3067 GCA_046595915.1 Pirellulaceae bacterium | reverse complement strand
CGTCGCGTTGGCGACTTGGTGATGGGACCAATCGCGGTCGAGCAACACCAGAACGAATGCGCATCGCATCATCCGCGCACCAAGGGCTTGACGGTAGGCTTGCAAGAAAACCTTGCGTCCTTTCCTCGAGAAGCGATAGTGCCGTCAATAACTTGTTCTCTGATGCTTCCTGTCGATAACAACTAGCAAACTTTGAGCCAAGCCTGTCCTACTCCTAGGTCACCTCGCCCTACACTGCCGAAAACGAGCAATTAGCCAGCTTTGATCTGAAAACGGCGACCGCTCTTTAATCATCGACAGCGGATTGATGGGCGGCATATGCGCACTCACGCATATGCCGCCCATCAATCCGCTCATTGTACTTGCGGACCGTGAAGGGGTGGGGCTATGTGGAGTACGAGTTGGTGCTTGAGTACCTTGCGGCGTACTACTCGGGCACGTTCGAAGTAGGGTGGCGCTCGATCCCCTGGGGCAAAGGGATGAATGATTCCGACTTGGAGCTAGATTGCCATGACCTTACTTTCAAGTTATCAGTACCGATTGGATCGCGATCAAGGCCCGCCCTGAGAAGAGTATCCCTACTCCCGCCAAACAGAGCGGCGGTGAGACCAGCAAAGAAGAAATGAGCGCTCGTCGCAAAGTTTCATCGTAAAGTCTCGTCGCGATGCTCAAACTCAAGTTTCCGCCGTTACCTCGAAAGGCGAGATGCACCCCGCGGTCATTCCAGGAGCAGCAAAATAGTGTCAAGTTTCACCGTGACACGGCAGGTTGCTTTAACTGTACCGCAGCACCTAGCAGGGTCTTTTGACGGGTCTTAATGTCTTCAAAAGCGCCCAGAAGACCACCCTAAAGTGGATCTCCAATCCACTTTCTATGAATGGCGGCAAAGCTAGATTTGTGAGATGAGGCGGCAAATGCTCTAATGCCAAATAGTGCGAAATATGCCGAGACTCAAGTACTGGATGATGTGTGAACCGCACGATGCAATCAGCCAGACGAGGATCTAAAGTAATTCAACGTCGACAATAGCGCTGAGAATCAATCTTGAATGACGACACCAAGTTGAGCTTACTCGCACTGGCCGCCAAGCATGACGCTGATGCTTGGAACAAGATTGTCAGGCTATATGCGCCGCTCATCTTGACTTGGTGCCGACGCCAGGGGCTCAGCGAAGCAGATGGACAAGATGTTGCGCAAGATGTTTTCGTGACGCTGGCCAAATCTCTGCCGGAGTTTTCCAAAACTCGCGAAGGCGATTCTTTTCGGGCATGGCTCGCGACGATTACACGCACTCGAATTTCAGATTTTTTTCGGCGCAGAGCAAAATCGCCAGTCGCGTGTGGCGGCTCGACGGCCAATCAGTTTCTTCAAGACACGCCGGAATTGGAAGCGACTGCCTCGTTCGAGATTTTGGAGTCTGACCGCAAAGTGGTGCTTCAGCGGGCGCTCGAGCTTATTCGCGGCGATTTCGACAAGGCAACTTGGCGTGCCTTCTGGGGAACCACGGTCGACGGCAAAGACGCAACCACCGTCTCCCGCGAAATGGGGGTAAGCTCCAACGCCGTCCGGAAGTCAAAGGCGCGAGTTCTCAAGCGCTTAAGAGAAGAAATGAGCGGGATTTACGAGTGACGATGCATTTCGGATTATTTTCGGGGCTCAGGGCTGCGTTTAGCTATTAAGAGAAAACGGGAACTTTTGACGAGGAGAGCAAGATGTTGTACCCCCGGGTGCTGTGTGATGGAAACCGACGAGCGCTCTTACTTGCCGTTCTCCTTGTTTCCATCTCGTCCTGGGCGTTCGGTCAAACAACGCTCGAAGGCCACGATAAGCGTGTCGTCGATTTCGCTTGGGATTCAGTCGGCAAACATGCCGCTTCGATCGACGTCAAAGGCCAAGTGCTTCTCTGGAACTTGGAGGAAATGACTTCGTCGAAGCTTCCCTCCGATCCAATGGACCTCGAAAAGTACTCAACTCGCCACGTCCAGTTCTCTAGTGACGGTAAACGACTCTTTGTGGGCTGCTCGCGGAAAGTCCGAGTCTGGGACGTAGCAACAAAAAAGTCCCTGCAGCTCATCGGCGAGGAAAGCGATACCGAACCGCTAGCCGTCAGCCATAACGGGGCGACCGTGGTCATCGGCGTAAGACCCAAATCGAGCGGCTACGCATGGGCCGCCCACAACACCGCCGATGGCAAAGAGATCATGCGGATCGAGTTTTTGAACTGGAGCAAGTCGTGGCTTCTCGACCCCGCGGGCTCTTTCCTGGTGCTTCCCAATATTCAAGCGAAAGCCACGCAGCTTTACGATTTCAAAACAGCGCAGCTCGCCGGGACGCTCCGCGGCATCACACCTTGGACGGACGCCCATGGCATCGCAATCGCCAGCGGCGGTGAACAACTCTTTGCGACCGACCCATCGCAAGAGCAAATTGTGATTTGGGATATCCGCAATCGTGCCACGCCAAAACTCATCTTCCAAGAAAAAATGCCGTATCGAGTTCAGGGACTAAAAGCAACCGCCGACGGCAAGACGCTTGCCATCTTTGGCAATAACAAGATCAACCTGGTCGATGTTGCAACCCGCAAGGCGAAAGGTGCGGTTGCGGCGGCGACTTGGGGCTTTGCCTTTTGCGACAACGGTTCGCGACTGCTCGCCCACGTCAAAGATGATCAATACCTAGTCGCCGACTCCTCTAATGGGCGAGTCATCGCCACCGTGTCTTCCGGCGACATGAACAACCCCATTCGGCTAAGTCCCTCGGGAGATCGCGTGGCAGTTGCGAAAGGCAGTCAAATTGAGATTCGTGATCTGGCGGGTGGCAAGGGCGAAAACAACTGGAAAGAAGTCGCCGTCCTTCCCTTAAATGAACGCGACCTAAAACTGTTTAATAATTCGCATGGCTATTCATCGCGGGTCATGTTCTCTCCGAAAGGCGATTGGCTGCTCTACCATACCGAAAGGGCCTCGCGTCTGATTTCAACGGCGGTGGTGCATGAAAATTCCGTCGTGATGGTGAAGGATTTTACGGGCGCGTCGCAACCACTTGCTGCGCGGTCGCACTATTTCAG
>JBKJSI010000255.1:0-3430 GCA_046595915.1 Pirellulaceae bacterium | reverse complement strand
CTTTCGGGTGAGCCTGATGAGCTGCTTTTGGTGTGGTAACTCAAAGCATCCTCATAACGCTCAGTTGCATCAAGACTTTTTTCGCTCGTGAAAAGGGTTAACGGCGTTGGGTGGCGGCGGTGGCGGGCTCTCGTAGCTGGTGGCGGAGGTGGCGGTTGGTGGCGGGCGAGAGTTGTTGGCAGGCAGGGTAGCTGGCTTGTGGCCGAGGTGGCTGGCTCTCAGGATAGGTGGCTGCTTGTGGCCGTTGGTGGCCGAAAACGGGCGCGATTGCAGATGCAGCTTGGTGTTGGAAAAGGGCTTGTTTTTGTAAGGTGGCCAAGATGCCCTCTCCCTGGGGCAACATGGCCAAGTTTGGATGGTTGTTTGAACGAACATTTGGGGGCTCCGGCTGATGGGGCGTCGTGGGATTGGAGGGGGACGCGATGAACGAATTATTGATTTAATATGGCGCCAATTGTGGCGCTCTTTTTCAGGATTTGTTGTGGTTGTTGCACTGAAGTGGGTGGGCGGCGTTTGCTGGTGCTTCTTGTAAACCCAGGTTGTTGAGTACAACCAACTTGGGCCATCCGCTTCTGCGAGCCGCTGAATAGTTCTTCGCACAATCCATTTTTTTCGGATCACAGAGTCGTTCTGAGCCGTTCACTGCTGGACAAGCCAGACAGTGGCACCCGAGCTTTGAACTTTGGTAACGCTCTAGCTTAACAAGTCGCTGGCACTTAAGGTCGGTGAGACTTGCTCGCGGAAGATCGCATAGGCTGCGCTTTCGGGCGGTAAATTCAGGTCGCCACGGAATAGGAGCGCCAAGACGGGGTCACTCCCGAGGCTGAAGTTTTTAGGCAATTTGGTTTGGCGGTCGTTTACAAGTCGGTTGAGAAAATGTTTGGGACTCTCTCCTTCCGCACGTTCGAAGATTGAGTCCGTTTCGCCACGAATCAGTACGCAGTTGCAGCGGGCCGCGGCGTGGAGTAGCGCGAGCGAATAGATATTTGGGCGAACGCCGCTTTGAAAATAGGCGATCAATTCTGGGCATATTTTAGTAATGGCGGCGTTGGAGGTTGCAACGTTGTTGAATTCCAATTGGCCCTTGGATTGGACGTCTAGCCAGTGGAGCGTTTGATCTTGCAAGTCGAGCACGAAGGGAATGAAGACTCCGTTTTCGCCAGTGACGTTGAACTTCATTTCGACGGTGCGCGGATCGAAGTAGTGACCGAAAACGTCGTCTCGAGCCATGTATCCGGCGAATGCGGATTCGAGTTGACTGAAGGGCATGCCGGCATAGTTGTTAACGACCATTACGGCGAATCGGGCGCCGCCCTGCCGGGCTGCCGCTGTTTTGATGTCGACAAACTCGGTTGCCCCGTTTGGCCAAGGGCCATTGCGCATGTCGCCAGCGCATTTGGCGATTTCGGCGCCGCGATCCGAATTGAGCCTTAATTGATAATAGGAGCAGACGCCAATATGCGACCACTCGTCGTTATAGAAGGCGATCGATAAATCGAGGTCGGTTGTGCGACCGCCGCTTTGCGGCTGACGCCAATGGAGAAAGAGTCGCAGAGTTTGTTTTAGTGGTGCAGGGATGCGCGAACCGCGTGGCAACGTGACCGCGCTGGGACTGGCTGTTCGCTCGTTGAAGGGAACCGGGATTTCTTGCAGGGCTTGATCGATGATTCCTAGCCCATAGCGCTCCTTCTCCGAAAATCGCTTGAGCAGCTCTTCTTCGATCAATTGAACCAGCGATTCGGTTGTCGCTTTCGGCAAGAGTGCGCGGTGGTCTAGTGCGGATACACCCATGGCCGCACGAGCCTTGGGCCAATAGACGCGGATTGGCGATTTTTTATCCCGCGCGGGCAAATGGCTGCGAAGCGTCAACAACACCGGTGTCGCGATGGAGGGTAATAGTACTTCGAAAGCGCCTTTTACCTGATCGATTGCCGCGTCGTCGCGCAACGCCATGCGTAGTAGCCAGTCAAGTTTCCTCGCGAATTCGCCTGGCCGCTCGTGAAGGAGGGTTAGCGCCCTTTCGATTTGTCGGCGGTTTAGAAACTCTTCCAGCCGCCGATTCCACGAGACAAAACGGGGCGCGGCGACTCCGTCTTCCGATTTCTTTCGTACGGTGCGAAACGCCAGGGCGACCGCGGGAAAGCGAGATTCATATTCTCCCGGGTGAAGGAATTCGCCGACCCAGGTCCAATATTCCTGATGGCGAAGCATGTCTTCGATTAGCCGATCGCGAGGAATTGCTTCGAGGAACGCGAAAATGGCTCTCCGAATGGCTCGCGCGAATTTGGCGACTTTGAAACGATAGATCTTCAGGGGGAGACTTAGAGTATCGCTTGCGGCTTCGCGCCATTTGGCTTTTTTGGCGTCCTCGAGCGATTCCCAGAATCTCTTGGGAGCTCTGGAGCGATCGACTTGGAGGAGGTGGGTTTCGCGTTGGAGAGAGCCATCGGTCCCGGAAACCACGGAGATGAATCTCAGCATGTCGGTCGCAGTGGTCATGCGCTGGCATGCGGCCTGAAAGATTTCGATGCCGCTTTGCGCACGAAACAGCGTACCGAAAATGAGAGCGATATTCTCACGCAGCGGAATTACTTCCGGCAGCCATTCCAGGACCTTGGTTGAGTACTCCAGGACAATCGTTGAGAGGGCTTCTCGGTCATCGGGCGATAACGCCTGGCGACGTTCGCAGAGTGCGACGAACATCTTGGACGCTTCATGATCTAAATCGAGACAGAGATCGAGGCGTTTGAAAGTTACTCGTTCCTTGGGGAGATGTCTTTCAACGCTGGCGGAGAAGAAGGGAGAATTTCGATCGACCTGATGTTCGCAGACGGGGCAAGCACTGTAGTTTTTTCCATCAAAGCAGTTGTCACAGATCACATGTTTACAGGGCCTAAGAACATGTGTCGTCCCATCGCCGCCGCAAAATAGGCAGGGTTGATCGTTTGCTTGCAGGTAGTGGACGAGAACTTTTTTCCACCAGAGCGCCTCCGTGTCTGACGGTATGCCCTCGGGGAAGCGACGAAAGAGGGGTTCATGGAGGCGACCGCCGCCCATGAAGCTGTCGAGGGCGGTTGTGGCGAATTTGAGGAAAGCCGCTAGCTCGGTGTTTGAGCACGCCTGAAGATGTGCCTGGAGCGGCGTCGAAAGCACATAGCCGATATTGGCGCACTCAAGTTCGACCGCCCTTAGGCAGTCGAGATCGGCGAGCCCTGTTCCCGGCAGAATACTAGCCAGACCCCGGCGGGCGAGAAGCAATTCGCGAAATGAAGGGGCGCGGCTTTCCGTCATGGGAAAAAATATGTGAAAAGTAGAGACTGTAGCAACGATGCTGTTGTTTGCTGGTGACTTTCTGATTTCGATTTGCTATCTTTTCGGCCTTAATCGCACCAAGGAGGGTGAAGATGGCCGGACCTGGAGAATACTTGGC
>JBKJSI010000620.1:0-19789 GCA_046595915.1 Pirellulaceae bacterium | reverse complement strand
TATCGTCGCGGCGATCACTGGGTTCGCTTATTGGAACTAGCGGCGATAGTGAGCCAATTCATGCAGTAACAGCGACTCCTGCGCCCGCGAATCGAGTTTGCCAAAAAACTCCTTCGGCACAACGATCCGCGCTCGACCAAAGTACGCCCACAGCATCGGCGAAACCGCCCCCGGAACAAGCAACACTGGCGGCGACGATCTTAGCCCCAATTGCTCCGCCAACCGATTCGCCATTGCCTGAAGCTCCTCCGGCGCACACTCCGCAAATCGCAAACATCGCTCCAGTCGCACAATCCTGAAGGCTGCAAGCCCCCAAATGAAAAACGTCCCAATAGCCCAAATCACCGCAACCAGGATGAGCGGATCGAAGCCCGATGCACTCACCGCCGTAACGTTCGCCGCAACCGTGGGTGAACTCGCCGAGACTGGCATCCGCCCCGAATCCGAATGACGAGTGACCAATGACCCGTCCTCCACCGCAGTTTCCCGCTCACTCTTCTCCGCCGCACTCTTTCCCAGCACACTCTTTCCGGGCACACTGCCCCGCATAGCAATCCCTTGAAACGGCAGCTCATCACCCTGGATGTCAGGCATACGCTCGCTCCGAGCCGCGACCGGCAAAGGAACCACTTCGGGCGCTGCCGCAACTTTAAAACTCTCCGCCGGCAACATCTTCCACTGCGGCGTCCAAATCGGCGGGGTCAAAAGCTTGATCAGCACCAGCAAAAACAGCCAATGCAAAATCACCGGATTGCGAATCAGCGGTTTGCAAATCGTGATCGCGCCGAAGAGCAGAGTCACCAGGATCGCATTCGTCGCCACAAAAACCAAAAACGTATTCATCGCTTCCTCCCCTGAGGTTTTCGCTCTTTGCTTTTTTCTTTCTCTTTTTCTTTTTCGCCGCCCTCTTCCGCCGCCAATTCCCCAATCAGCGCCAGCAGCGCCGTCTGCTGTTTCTTGCTCAGCCGTTCATGCTGCGCCAGTTGCGTGAGCAGCGGAGTGACCGAACCCTCGCACAAGCTATCTGCCAAAGTCCGCAGCCGTTGCCCGACCAGCTCATCACGCCCCACCATCGCCTCATACAGATAAGCAATCCCCTGCGGCTTCCGCCGCACAAACCCCTTCGCCTCTAAACGCTCGAGCAGCTTTTTAACAGTCGCGTAATAAGCATCCTGATTCGCCTCATCCAGCATCGCCGCCACCTCGCGAATCGTCCGCCCCCCATGCAGCCACAGCACCTGCATCACCGCCAACTCCGCCTCGGTCACATCCCGCCCCTTACTCGCCATTTCCAGGATTCTCCTCCCCCCGAATACTGACTCACCCCAACGTCGGACAACTTGTCTCAGACGCAGGCTAGGACAACCCGTCTCAGGTGTCAATCCTTTGGTCCAAAGAAAACTGAGATTTAAAGAAATCAGAAAATTCCAATGCTGCCCCGCCCGTCACCACGCCGCCGCAATCCGCCTGCACCTGCAATTGCGCCCGAATCTTGCCACCAATTGCCAGCGTTGCCACCGTCCTTGAGAGCTTGCCACCGTTGCCACCTTGCCACCAACTCTCCGCCGCAACGCCCAAGGTGGCCATCGAACTCGACCACGCTCCTAGAGAGTGGCCAAGTTGGGCCACTTGGGCGCATTCGCAAAAACAAGCCTTTTTTGAGCAGTCCGAAACAACTAGCGCTTTGTCGAAGTTCGAAATTCGGGTGCCACTGTCTGGCTTGTCCAGCAGTGCGTGGCTCAAAACGACTCTGCAATCCGAAAAGCGGAGCTGGAAAAAGAACTACCCCGACTGCCGCCGCACGTAATACCGCTGCACCTCAGCAACGCACGACCGACCGCTGACATGGCAATGCAAACAGTCCGCCTCCTCCGTCGCAGCCCGCTTCACCGCCGCCCGAGTCCGAGTCGGCGCCCCTTCCGCCACATCGCGATCAATATCATCCAGCGTCAGCCCAAAGCAGGGACAAATCGGCGCCCCGCCATCCTTAGGATAAGCAGGCGCTCTTAGCGCCGAATGCAGCAAAAAACGCCCCAGCGCGTCAAAATAAATCACCCGACATGGCGGATGCGGGCAATAGTACGACGCACTCGGCGTAAGCGGACTCGCGCCCGCGAGCACCTCACTTTGCACGAGCGCGGCAACCGTCTCCCACTCGACCGCTTCCCCGGTGCTGCCACAATGTGGGCACAGCGGATCGGTCATATCGGGCTCGCGGACGAAGGCCTTGTTCATCGCATGCCTACCTTTGCAGCAACCGGTGATAAAGCTCCGCATGACGGGCGACCATCTGCTCGATCGAAAAATGCTCCCGCATCCGCCGCGCGCCCTGTTCGCCTAAACGCTTCGCCAGGTCCGGCTGCGAGAGCAAGCGTTGCCAACAGCGGGCCATTTCCCCACGATCGCCGACGGGAAAAAAGTAGCCCGTCTCCCCCTCGACCACCAAATCGCGATTGCCCGGGATATCGCTCGCGACCACCGGCAACCCCGCCGCCATCGATTCCATGATCGCGTTCGACTGCCCTTCATACCCGCTCGCCAAAGTGCTCAGCGCCAAATGCGGCAAAAGCTCCTGCACATCGGGGCGTTCACCCAAAAAGCGAAGGCGGTCCTCGATCTTGGTCTGCCAGGCGAGCCTTTCGAGTTTCGCCCGATCGGGACCATCGCCCACCAGCAGCAAATAAGTGTCATCGCGCACGACTTTGAGAACATCGAACGCACACATCAAGTCCGGGTGCCGTTTCTGCGGCCAAAGCCGGCCGATCGAGCCGATCCAATGCGCGGACTCAGGAATATCGAGCTCCGCCGCCCAGTCGCCTCTTGTTTTGGATGCCTCGCGACGGCTGATCGCGATGCCATTGGGAATCACCTCAAACTTGGACGCCGCAATGCCATGACGGGCATAAAACTCGCGCACGCCGCTGCTATTGGTGACGATGCATCGCGACCTGTTGGCGAGCCGGCGATCGATCGCGAATTCCCACCAGCTTTTCCAGGGATCGACGCACCGCTCGCCCCCGACAATGCACGGCACACCCGCGCGAATCGCCGCCGCGCGGCCATAGGCGTTGGCGGCGAAAATCCAGGTATGTACCAAATCGGGCTTGAGCCGCCGCATCAGCGCGGTGAGCCGCAAAAATGCCAGCGGATCGATCTTGCCCCGCTTGCGGATGGTGTGAATGGGGATGCCCGCTTCGGCAAGGGACGCCGCCAGCGGGCCCTCCCGCGTCAGCACGCAAACGTGAACTTCAAACTGCTCCTTGGGCAGCCCTCGCGCGAGCATTACGAGTTGCTTCTCGGCCCCGCTCCGGTCGAGTGTCGGAATGACGAGCAGGATTCGGCTTGTCAAATCGAGGGCTCGCGCGTCGGGTGCTGAAAAATTGCCATGGCGCCCCTATCGTAATCGCATAACGCCAAATCAGGGAGTATCGCGGCGCAACTTGTCGAAGATCTGCAAATGTGCCTCCGCGATCTCATCACGCAGGCCTTGGTTGGCGGCCCAGTCGAGCGAAGCCCGACCCCGCTGCGCCGTCATCCGCGGCGCATCACAAACTTCGCGAAGACAACGCGCGAGCTCGCCAATATCGGACGCTCGGTAATACCGGACCGGCGCATCCGTCGGAATCATCGCCCTCACCTCGGGCAAATCTGCGGCAATGACGGGCAGTCCAGCGGCCAGTGCCCGGCGAATCGAGAGCGCCGCCCGCACCGATGGGGCGATATAAAAATCGGCCGCGTCGAGCAGATCCTCCACATCATCAAAATCGCCCGGCAGCACGGCGTGATATCGAAGGTCGTGGTCGCCCAGCAGCGAGTAGAGCGCCGAGCGATTGGGCCCATCGCCAATCCACCAGAGCCGCGCTTCGTGGTGATCCTCCCGCAACTCACTCCAAGCCTGAAAGAGTTGATGCAGCGGCAGACGCTCCTCAAGTGGCGAGATCGTGAGTCCCACCGGTGTGCCGGGCGTCGTAAAAAAATCGCGATTGGATTCGAGCAAGTGCATCCGCGCCGAAGCGCGACGACGATCCGAAGGGGCGCCAACCGGATAAACGCCCGGCAACAAATGACAATTCTCGCGGCGCAGACCGAGGCCGATCGCCTCCGCGTAGCTCTGTTCGTCAAAGGCAAAAATAGCCGCCGCACGCTGGCATGCTTCCATGACTTTCGCCCGATGAGATGAATGTCGTAGCCAGGCCGCGTCGCCCTGTGCTCCGATTCCTTCGTAGAGCAAGATCACTGGAATCTTGAGATCGTGGCCGACGCGAATGGCGATCAAAACATCGAGCTGCAATCGCGACACGACCAAGAAATCGAATTCTTGCGCCGCCCGCCGCAGCCATTGCTGAAGCCGCCGAAGGTACCAATAGCCGCTCCAAAGTCGCTTCGGCGCATAAGGCAATCGCGTAACGCTCATCTCGCGCACAACAACATGCGCCGGCCAGGAGCGATCCCATTGCGGCGTGACGACCGATACCGAAGCGCCTTGCCCCCGCCAACCATCGACAAGTTCTAGCAGTTGAGCGTCGCCCGGCGTAGCGAGCGGCCAGAAGCGGCGAGTCACGAGCAAAATCCGCCGTCCCATCGCCCTGGTTCGCTTTCCTTTAGGTCGACAAGTCGGCAGGCTCTAGCGCCGCCAGGTAGGGCAAATTGCGATACTCATCACGATAGTCGAGACCATACCCGACTACAAATTCGTCCGGAATTTCAAAAGCGACAAAGTCAGGCGTCGCGGCAACTTCTTGGCGTCCCAGTTTACGCAGCAAGACCGCCGAACGAATTGATGTCGGCCGTAACTCCCAGAGCTTGGCGATCGTTTTTTCAAGCGTGTGCCCCGTGTCAAAAATATCGTCGACCAACAGCACATCACGGTCGCGAATGTCGGGCGTCATCTCCAGGTTGATCGTCAGCTCGCCGCGAGTGGTCGTCGCCCCGCGATAGCTGCTCGCTTGCATCACACCGACTCGCAGCGGCATATCGAGCCGCCGAATCAGATCGGCCAGGAGCACCACGCTCCCGGTCATGATCGCCAAAATGGTGAGTGGATTTTGGCCATACTCTTCGCGAATGCGCGCGGCTAACCGCTCGACGCCTTCTTGGATTTGCTCGGTGGTGAGAACCGTTTTCAAATTTGCCTCGGAAACGCGCGAAATCAGAGGTGTATCGTCCAGCAAGATACTGTGCGTTCCGATTGTAGGGCTTCTTCCGATCGATCGCCAAGTGCGGTCAGGAACCACTTCAACGAGGATCATTTCACCTCGTAACTAGGCCCGCTTTCCTGAGGATTCGTCTTCAAAAAGTAGTTCATTCGACGCGTTCCATAGCACATCGTTAGGCGGGAGCTAGATTTCAGAGCGACTTTAGCGCCAATTCAGCCTCGTTCTGAAAATCTCAAAACAGACCCATGAGCCACGACTCCTATCATTCCCATGACGATGCGGCCGCCTGGTTGGGCGTGGAGACCAGTTGCGCCTGGAGGCCGGGCCTCGACGCGGAGCGGATCAGCGCGCTGCCGCCGCAGGTCTTTGGAGCGATGGCGGCCTCGTCGATGGTCACCGACCGAGCCGTGCTCATCACTAACCCTGATGGGTCCGTGCTGTGGGCGAATGCAGCTTACGAACGGCTAACCGAGTATAAGCTTGCCGAGATTGTCGGGCGTCATCCGCGCGAATTTTTACATGGCATCGAAACAGATCCTGGCGCGGTGCGCTATATTCGTTCGCAAATGGAGCGGGGTTTTCGCTTTCGGATCGAAATCAAGCAGTACACGAACAGCGGGCGATCGTTTTGGAACGACATCGAAGTTCAGCCGATCCACGATCATCTGCAAAAGCTCACGGGCTTTGTTGGCTTCGCGCAAGATGTCTCCCATCGCAAGCGTCGGCTTCAAGAATTGCGAGAATCGGAAGAGTTCCTGCGGGCAACGTTGAATGCGCTGCCCGATGCCATCGCGATCTTGGACGAACAGGGCCGAGTCGTTCAAACGAACCTCAATTGGCATTCTCGCGCGGCGCGCGTCGGCTTCGACCCATGCTCCTTCTTCGCCTATCTTTCGGCGCAACGGGCCCAAAGCGGCGACTACCGCGAGTATGACGCGCTAAAGCGCGTACTTTCCGGAGAGCTGGAGTCATCCGAACTCGAACTCGAGCGGCATGTCGACGACGAGCCCTGGTGGGAACTGGTGCGCATGCGTCGTTTCCGCAGCAAAGCAGGGCAGCATGCGATCGTTTCGTTTGGCGACATCACGCAGCGTAAACGCAGCGAACTCGAGCACTTCCTCGCCCGTAAATCGCTCGCACTGAAGCATGAAGAGTTGCGTTCCAAGCAGTCAATGCTGGAGTCGACGAACGCTGACCTCAAGGTAGCGACCGAAAAGGCGGAGCAAGCGGCGAGGTCGAAGAGCGAATTCCTGGCGAACATGAGCCACGAAATTCGCACGCCGATGACGGGAATAATGGGCTTCGCCGAACTTCTTCGAGACAACAAGCTCGAAGAGTCGGAGCAACAAGACGCGATTCATACGATCTTCCGCAACGGCGAACATCTGCTAACGATCATCAATGACATTCTCGATTTGTCGAAGATCGAAGCAGGCAAGATGACCACCGAACTCGTGCCCGTGCGGATGTTAGAGGTGCTCTCGGAGATCATTACTCTAATGCGCGTTCGCGCGCAAGCAAAATCGGTCTCATTGAAGATGGAAGTCCAGACAAGCTTGCCGGGAATCATCTTGACCGATCCGACTCGCCTCAGGCAGATCTTGCTCAATTTGATTGGCAACGCTATTAAGTTCACCGAGCAAGGGCAAGTATTGCTCGAAGTGCGATCAACTCAACCAGCACAAGACGCAATTGAATTCGACGTTGTCGATACGGGCATCGGCATGACCCCAGAGCAGGCAGCCACCCTGTTTCAAGCCTTCTCTCAGGCCGATGCGTCGACTGCCCGCAAATTTGGCGGCACTGGCCTCGGGTTGATCATCTCACAAAGACTTGCCCGCATGCTGGGCGGAAACGTTTGGATTGTCAGTTCCGCGCCAGGCGAGGGAACCCGTTTTCGTTTGTCATTGCCATTGATTCATTCGTCGCAAACGGCGGCGCCACCATCCGCCAGCCGACAACTGGTAAAGGGCCTTACCGAAAGCACAGTTCCGCGCCTATGTGGCCGAGTATTGTTGGCCGAGGATGGCCTCGACAATCGCCGTCTACTTACCGCGTTGTTGCGGAAAACAGGAGTCGACGCCGCCACCGCTGAAAATGGCGCAATCGCCGTGCAAATGATCGAAGCGGCCGAAGTGCGCGGCACGCCTTATGATTTGATTTTAATGGACATGCAAATGCCCGAACTGGATGGGTATGGAGCGACGCGAGCACTTCGCGCTCGAGGATATACGGCGCCCATCGTCGCTCTCACCGCTCATGCGACGCTTGGCGATCGTGAAAAATGCCTGGAAGCAGGCTGCACCGACTTCGCCACGAAGCCGCTTGATCGAACCCGCTTCTACGAGATCCTTCTGAAATATCTGTCCTGCGCGATCGATCCCGCAGCGGCCGCTACTCGGGAAGTGCAAAGTCAGCAATAAATAGCTGACTTGAACGATCCTCAGTACGCGTGCTGGTCCACATTAGCTTTGATCCGTCCGGCGAGAAAACTGGCAACACATCGCCCGCCAGCGCATCCGTCACTCGAATGTGCTTACCGAGTGTGAACTTGCCATCCTTGATCTCGTACTTGGCCATCCACAAGTCATAGTTAGGCCGCGCTGTCGGATCGGAATGGTCGGCTCCCGTCCAAATCAGGTAAGGCGCTTTCGGGTGCCAATAGGGGGCCCAATTCACCCAATTGGCGTCGGTCAATGGCGCAGTTTCGTTTTTGCCATCAACTCCGATCACATAGAGTTGCAGCAATTCCGCTTTGTTGCGATCGCTTCGAAAAACCACCCACTTTCCATCGGGCGAAATGAAGGGGCCGCCGTCATAGCCAGCCGCCGTGGTAAGTTGCCTTAGGTTCGAGCCATCTGAATTCATGATGTAAAGATCCGGGTCGCCATCCCGGTCGCTGCAAAACGCGATTTGCTTTCCGTCAGGGCTAAAAGCTCCTTCTGCGTCGTATCCCTTGGCGTCGGTAAGTTGCTTCAAGATCTTTCCATCGAGATCGGCGACAAAAAGATCGGAGTACGGGTCGAAATCCCACTTGTAGCGCCGATGGACGTTGTTCGCTTTGTCTTCCGCTTGTTGCTTGCGTTCTGCGGCTTCGGTCATGTCCATGCGCGGGTCGAGATGACTCGAAGCAAAAAGAATCTGCTTTCCATCCGGAGTGAAATAGGCACAAGTGGTTCTTCCGCGGCCCGTGCTGATTCGCTTTGACTCGCCGCCCGCGAGGGGTTGGGTGTAGATTTGATAAAAAGGGTAGTCGAGAGGTTGCGCCTGATAGACAATCGTCTTGCCGTCAGGTGAGAAATACCCTTCGCCCGCCTTCACCATTCCCTTCGTGACCTGCCGTACATTCTTGAGAAAGCCACCCTCTACCGAAGTTCTGGCGGCGGGGGTTTCCGTCGGTCCCGGCCTTCCCGGTTGGGCCAGGACAGTGAGAGGCATTGCCAGGACGAGGGTTGTTAACAAAAGCCGGAGCATTCGAACCTTCCTAAGGGGGGTATTCGCGATGATTGTGGGGGTTTTAGTATACTTGCCACGTGATTCCCGCGAAGGGTTGATCACCCAAGACATATAGCGCCAGGATCTCGAAAATGGACAACATTTCCACGACCAATGGGCGACAAACACTCCTAAACGCGATCGTGGTTTGCCTAGCGGTGCTCGCCACAACGGCGCCGGCCTTTGCACAAACCTATAAGGAAGGCGAGGAAGTCGCCGTCACGCATCTTGGCGAATGGAGACCAGGAATCGTCATGGATTCCAACGCCAAAGGCGTATTAGTCGAGTTTGAATTTGCCGGTTCGACCCAACAGCAAGTCTTCGCTCGCAATCTGGTGATGTATCGATTTGAACTCGACGCGATCTATCGCGTTCGCGAATGGAGCGACGCCAGCGGCAAGTTCAAAATCAAAGCCGCATTACTCGCGATCACCGATGACAAGATCCGACTTCGCAAACCTGATCTTTCGGAATTGGAAATCGAAATCGCGAAACTCAGTGACGCCGACAAGACGTTTCTTACCGACCTGCAAAAAAAGATGCAGAAGAATCGCATCGTCATTCCCGTGGGACTTCCCGAATCGTTCAACGAAAGCACGGGCAGTTTCGATATCAGTGCAAGCGGAAGTGAACGCCATCCTATCGCGCCCGATCCCCTTCCCGCATTTCTCAAATTGAAAGCCGGCGGCGTCTCCTTTCCGCGAGAGCATGATTCCGATCGACTCGGTACACTCCTCGCGCTCGGCGGAACCGATCGTTACCTGCTCGCCGCGATCGTCAACGATCGGGATGATGCCAACATCTCCACGAAGATTCTGTGGGCCTCGCTCGAACAAAAGCGAATCGTGGGCCAACACCAATTGCCCGCTGGCGAAATCGTGCTCGATTATCATGCCCCGAGCCATCGCTTGCTTACTTACTGGCAAGATCGCCGCGGAGGAAACGAAAATCGCTCCGCCCTCACCGTCTGGGAAGTTTTGCCCACCGACGAGAAGCCCAAAAAAATCGTCCGTTTTTTCTCCAGTGTTACCGATCGTCGCGGCCTTCAAGAACTCTGGGCCCGCTTTGCCGACAAAGACACCATTGTCGAGAAAGCAGATCGTCAAAGCTTCGTCGCTTGGGATCTCGAAAAGAAAGAAGTTCGCTACCGCGTGAGTCAGGAGTCGTTTTTTGCCGCGATGCCCGTTCTCTCTCCAGGGCGCAAATGGCTCGTGATGCCCGAGGATAAACAGGTTCGCATCTACGACGCTCTGACCGGCGCACTCACTTCGACCATTCCCACCGGCGAACATGCCTCCGGCGTCGCGGTCTCCGAAGATGGTATGAAGCTGGCCGTGCTGCAAACCAACTCCCTCGCCGTCTGGAGTCTCACCAGCGCTGGCGAAGCACCGCAAATCTATCAAGCAGAAGCGATCGGCACTCCTTTCACTTCAACGCTCGCCTGGCTTGATTCTGAGCATGTCATGGTCAGTTCGGCTTTCCGCGATCTTGTCCTTTTTAGCTTGAAAACGCGACTCACGCTCTGGAACTATCAGTTCGATTTCCGCACGGTTTCCGATCATTGGGCCCATCGCGTCAAAGATATCGTCAATGGTCATCTCGTTTATGCCGCCCAGATTGATAACAGTGGCAAAACGATGCTGGTCATCGGCGCCGTCGCATTGCCTGGTCCCTCGGTTTATGAAAAAGAGGCCGGCCTCAATCGCGAAGCGCTGCTGCTCGTAAAACCAGGGATGGCTGTAAGAGTTGTTGTGAACGCCGGCGCTCAAAGCGCCGCGATTGGCAAACGCCTCGAGCAAAAACTCTTCGCCAATGGCTGGAAGATCGATGGCAGCGCCAAAATCACCGTCACCGCCGAAATGAAAGTCGGCCAACCCCAAACCACGACCTATCACTCAGGCGGCTTCGGCTTCCGCGGAGGCAAGGAAGAGTCCGTCACGATTACGCCCCACATCTCGAGCATTGTCATCGACGTCGATGGAAAAACCGCCTGGCAAGCGGCAACCAGCACCAGCGCGCCGCCCGTGATGTTCCTCAGGGAAGGGCAATCGGTACAAGGTGAAGCGAACAAATGGAATCAGCCCAACCCCGGCTTCTTCGAAGCGGTCAATATTCCGAAAGAGATTCTCGACCCCAAATTCAGCAAGGGTCTCGGCGCCACCGATGTTACTGTTCGCGGGCTTGTACCCAAGCCAGCAAATTAATTCGGCATCATGGTGGAACGATCAGCGCGGCGAGAAGAGCTCGTCGCGCGGCGGTGATTTAAGCTCGAAGAAAAAACAGCGACTACCAGCCCATCACCATATTGGACTCGATCACTTTGCGGGCATGATCGAGATCGGTGCCCGTCTCGTGCATGTAGAGTCGAATCGCATGCACCTTGTCGCCGGAACTTTTCGCCAAGCAATCGCGTGCAACCACGCAAGGATCCGAGTTGCCAGAAGTTAACCCGAGCGCCCCCTTGGAAATCACCCAAGTATCGCGGGGCCGTTTCGTGAGTCGAATAACCTTGTCTGTCGGATAAGCGTCCTTCACCACCAAATTCGCGGCGCCCTCATCGGCGGCCCAGGTGATGATAATGTGCGACTCGGTCTCGATCTCATACAGCGGCATGGCTACGTCCTCCCAATCTCAGAAAAGGAGGCAGGCTTGCCATTTGGCGAACGCCCATTGGCTCACCCACCGGGCGCATTGATCGTACGACCGAGCAAGCAGGCAGTCAACGACTAAGATCGCCTGACAAAATCAATCCTAACCCGACGCGTAAGCGAGGCCTAAGATTCCTGCTTCGCCAACTGGCCAGAGAGACGGCTTTCGAGAACCAGAACGCCGAGCATCGCCAAGTAGAAGATTGGCAGGTAGACCAAGTCGCCCTGCAACATCGAGCGATAAAAAGGAATTCCCGCCTCGTAACACTCCAGAAGCCCCTGGAGGTCAGCGGAGTATTCATTGCCCTTGATCGCCGATCTAGCCCAAACGGCGCCATTCGTCACCAGAAAAAACACCATTCCGCCCGCGAGGCCAACTAATGCCGTTTTCCAAGCATTGGGGCGCGACCGAATCGCCAGCCCCATCGCGACAATGATCCCAAAACCCAGGTAGCTTTCCCAACTTGGCGACCAGCCGATCGAACCCCGAGAAAGCCCCAGAAAAATATCCCCCAAAAACATTCCCGCCGCAGTAAGCAGGAACGCGTAGGCCGCTCGAGGAGCCATCAAGGCGGAAATGACCGCTAAAGCGCCCATCGCGGTGAAATTCGACATCGGCTGAAAGATGCGCGTAGCAGCCGCAATCAGCACTAAAACAACGAGAAAAGTCCAGCGGACCAGTGAAGCATGCATTTCCAAACCCTGTAATTTCTTAGCCATCCGTCCATGTTGGCAAGACTTCGCTATTGGTTCAATGGGAGGGATCGCCTGGCCACCCGAATGGGGCATGACCAAATGGTGATCGAAACCCGGCCTTTCTCCCTTTCTGGGCTTGCTGATAGACGCGCGCTCCTTCGGCGAGTTACCCTATCGGCATCGCAGAGCGCAATAACTCGCCCCTTTCGAGCGTCTATTGGGTCGCTCTCCTCTCCTTTCTAAGGATCGACTTATGAAATCAGTATTGCGAATCGGATTTTTGTTCGCGTTCGGCGCGGCGGCTTTGGCCGTTAGCGCGATGCCGCTCTTCGCGCAAGGCCGAGGCGGCGGTGGAATGGGTCGCGGCATGGGTGGTTTCTCCCGCGCCCAACTCGCGAGCCTCAAAGAAGTGCAAGCGGAACTCAAGCTCACGGACGACCAAAAGAAACTTGCGACCGAAGTCGTGACGAAGCTCGCCGCCGACCGCGCCGAAGCGCGTCAATCCGCAGGCAACGATTTCGCCGCCATGCAAGAAAAGAATGCCAAACTCACCGCCGAAGCCGATGCCAAGATCGCCGAAAAGCTCGACGACGCCCAGAAGAAGCGTCTCATGGAAATCTTCGTGCAGAAGAATCCCGCCGCCAACGCGCTTGCCGACGCCGAAGTGCAAAAGGCGCTTGGTCTCAATGAGGAATCGGTCAAGAAAATTGCCGAAGCTCGCACCGCGAACCGCGAAGCTATGATGGCCGCCATGCAAGAACTCGGCCAAGACGCAACTCGCGAAGAGCGAACCGCTAAGATGGAAACGCTCAACAAAACCGCCAATGAGAAACTCTTCTCGGCGATCTCTGCAGACCAGAAGGCCGCCTTCGAAAAACTGGGCGGTGCGAAACTAGAAGTTGACACCACTCCACTTCAACCACAGCGTCGTCCGCGGAACTAGTCATTCAAGCACTCAATGGTTTTTTCTAAAAGCCGCAACGAAGTACTCGCTTCGCTGCGGTTTTTTCATGCGCTGAGTCACTGAGCGTACGGCAAAAAAGCCCTGAGCAAACCGAACTACTTCCCCTTCATCCCACAACTAATCTCCACCCCACTCCGCGGCGCAAACTTCACAAACGCATCCGACATCCCGCTCTCCTCCAGCCGCTTCCAAACGGTGCAAGGAATCGACACCCGCTCGCCGAGCGGAAAATCGAATCCATCGACCGCGTTAACACGTTCCGCCGGGCCCTTGTACATCACTTCCAGCATCTCGCGCGCCGTCTGGGCCTCATCAACGACGGCTTCAATCCGCGTCTCGCGCATCTCAATCTCGCCCTGCGTGAAGCAAGGCGTCGGGGCATACTTGCGAAACAAAATGTTCGTAAATCCCGCCGCTTTCAACTGTCCTAGCACTTCCGAAAGCGCTGGAACACATTCCACCACCACCGCCGGGCCCGCCAGCGGCTTCAGTTCGCTCATCGGCTCGCTTGCCGTGAGCGTGTGAATGATCAGCTTGCCCGCCGGCTTCAGCGCCTTGCGAATCGCGACAAGCCGTTCCCCCCATTTGCCCTCATGCTTCTTGGCGTTGAACGAGCCTTGCAGCAGCACTTCATCGAGCGACGCCGCCGCGCCAACGTCCGCGGGAAAATCCTGCGACAACCGGTGAATCAAAGTCGCCTTCTGCACAAAGTCTCCGAGCGACGCGAGCGGCGCCGCTTCCCGATGCGAATGCAAATGGTCGTGCTCCCCGCCCCGATGTTCTAGATCTTCTTCGAGGACATAAACTTCCCACATCGTCCGATCATGGTCGTGAACCCAAAACTTCGTCTGCTTCGCATAGCAGCACTCGACGCCCTCTTCGCGCTGCGTCGTATATCCCGCCGCCTCGATCCTTCGCTGGACATCAACGAGCATCGCCGAATCGGTCATCCGAATTCCCACATGATTCAGCGGCCCCTCGCCCGCCGTATTCCTAAGCGGCGCCGCAGGCGCACTCCTCGGCTCCAGCGAAAGCACAATCGGCAATTCCTCTGGCTCAAACTTCGCATAGTCGCTGCGAAACTTTTTCGGCTCACAACCCAAAAGCGCCGTCAAAAAATGAACCGCCTTCTCCAGGTCATTCACATTCAGCGAAAGATGAAACCGAGTTACATCGACTTCAGTTGCGATAGTGCTCATAACGGGGCCTTCGAGAGGTGAGAAAATTCAAATGATGGTTCATGGATTGGAGTTTTAGTTTAGCCTGCTTGGCTCGCCATCCCAATCGCCTCGCGCGGCGTTAGGCGTCGGTAAAATCCAAGCAGCCACCGCAAATACACCCACAACCGGTGCCAGCGCCCAAAATGCCGGTGAATAAGACCCAAACCGCGCCTGACACTCGGCGAATACCAGCGGCCCCACCGCCGAGGCTAAAACGGTCGACAACTGCGCGAGCCCCTGAATCTGCCCCAGGTGGTCCCGCCCAAAGGCATGCGAAAAAACGCCAAAAAAGGCAACCGTCACAATCCCGCCGCAAATGCCCATCGCCACACCATAGGCATACACCTGCCACAAACTTGTCACTTGCGGGAACGCCAGCAGAGCAACCGCATAGAGCGTCATCGACGCCGCCATCAGTTTGCCATAAGAAACCCAATTCGCGAGCAATCCACAGCCCAGATTGCTGAGCATGCCGCAAAAAGTGGAAACGGAAAGCAGCGTAACAAACACATTCACGTCAAATCCTCGCTCGCTCAGCACCGACTGATTAAAAAGCGATAGCCCCGAGGAAACGAGTCCATACAGCGAACTGGTTAAGGCGAAAATCCAAAAAGCGGGGCTCGCCAGCGCTTGCCACAGCGTCGCCGAAGAGTATCGCTCGCTGGTTTCTTTGCGGCCGATAGGCTTCGGAAGCGTTTCGGCGGCTCGAATCCATTTCGGCGGCTCAACGATGCCCACTAGAAATAGCACCGATGAACTGAGCACCGTCCATCCCAGAGCTTGCCAAGCAGCGCGCCAGCCCCAAGCGGGAATCAACTTCCCCATCACCACAAAAGCGATGATAAAAAACACCGATACCAAAAACGAATAGCCCGCCATTGCCATCGGCTGTCGTCTTCCGATGCTTGCCTTGCCAATCAGCGTGATACTCACCACCGAGAGCATGCTTTGCCCAAAGCCGCGCGTGAGCGTCACCCAGACCCAAAGCATCGGCACGCCATGAGTCATCGCGATTCCCAGCGTACTCAAGCCCAACAATGCGATCACCGCAGCGCTAGTAATCCGCATTCCCAATCGATCGAGTAGCCATCCACAAGGCCAACAAAACGCCGCCCCAATGAGCGTGGCGACCAAATTGAGCTGCGCATAACTCGTGCGATCGAGCACAATATCTTTCAGCATCGGCTCCGTAATGAGTCCCAGTCCATGCGTCCGCCCGGGCAGCGTCCCCACCATCGCCAGCGCCGCCAGCACCGTCATCGCCGCCAAAACAAGGTTCGATGGCTCGACAACCCCACTCGGAGGCGAAGTCAATTTGACATCATTCGCCTCGTCATACCGATACGGATTGTCCGCAGCCTTACTCATGAAGCAACTTTTGTCCTAAGCGAAATACCAATCTTTACCATTTTGCGCCGGATACTTTTCCGTCAGCCAGCGGTGAAACTCCCGATAGTGCGCATCGCGCTGCTCGCCGCCATCTCTCTCTGCGTTATAGCTCAAATAGAGCTGCCGTCGCGCTTGCGCCGAACGATTGGGATTCGATTGATGCGGCGTGAAGCCATCAAAGATCGCAATATCCCCCGGCTGCATCTCCAGCGCCACTCGTCGCTCTTCGGAAACGCGTTCGCGCGGCGTCGGATAAAACTTCCCATCCGCCGGCGTCATCAATCCCTCGCGATGATACCCCTCATACACCACCGTGCAGCCATTCTCCTCCGTCGAAGCATCAATCGGAATCAGCACCGTAAGAAACGACTTCGGAAAACTCTCCCAAGCAATGTAATCTTGATGCAACGGGTAACCCGTCGCGCCAGCAGGCTTGAAAATCAGCTTGTCTTTGAAAAGGTAAGCCTTCTCTTCATAGATCGCGCCCAGCACGTCGAGCAACCGCGCATCCCGCGCCGCCGAAGCCATGCTCGCCGAAAGATCGATAGTCGGGTCAAAGCACTCAAACAGCGATTCACCCGTCGCATGATGCGGCATATAGCGGCATCGCAAATTCTCACGAGCAATCAAACCCGCCTCATCCGCCCAAAGCCGATCGGCGTCCTCCGTGATGTGCGTCATCAACCGCGCATCAAAAAACGAGCGAAGCAACACAAAACCCCGCTCATGATATTCCCGAGCGGCTTCGCTAGGCGATACTTCGGCCACGCTGGTCATGCACAAATTCTCGACGGAGCAATAATTCAGATACCGAAACCTTACGACCGACCGTGAAATAATTTTCCTACGATGCCTCTTCCATCACAACCCGAAGCGTAAGCGAGGATCTCGTAAGCGAACGCTAGGATCGTGACACCGAGCGCCTCTTCCATCATAACCCGAAGCGTTAGCGAGGATATCCTCGCTAACGCTTCGGGTTATGATGAAACGCGCAACAACGAAGTCGAAAAAAATGGGAAGTTATTTCAAGGTCGGTTCTCACCAGTTCCCAATCACTTCGCCGCCATTGCGAGTCGAAAGGGATCGCCAAACAATCGGGTCAACCGTCGAAGCCGCCGTACGAACCGATCCATCAGCCAGCGTCATATTAACGATCCCACCCGAGTGAAAACTTCTCGCAGCCCGCCATCCGGCGCCCGAGTAGAGAAAATTGAGATCAGGATCGAACCACACCCCAACGCAGTCAAAGATCTTTTGATTCGGCGTGTAATAGTGGTTGTACAAAGTCGTGCGATACTCGCCATTCACCCAAGAAAAGCCCCGGCGATTCGAATTGTTATATTGCGAAGCACCGGCGCATCCCGAGTCAGTCAGCGGCGCGGGTCCGGCATATTTGTAGTCAGTCGTAAATTTCATCACCGACGCGGCACTGCTGATTTCGGGCCCCTGTCCCAAAATGCTTTCCGAGAATAGCGCCGTGTTCGTGGTACCATCGGTAAGATCCGCTAGCCGAGTTTTGCTATTAATGCCAAACACACCATCGGTCTTATAAGCCGTTCCGCCGCCGATGCCCGATCCCGCATTGCCCGCATAGTTCGTCGGCCCCCAATCATATTCAACGCCATTGCTATCTTTGAATTTCGAAACCGGCGATTGAATGTCGCTCGGGCAGAGAAACATCGGAACCTTCAGCGACGCCGCAATCGCATTCTGCGGCGTGATTTGATAGGTCGGCGGATAGAGCGGCGTCTCGAGGTCAATCGTGTTGTAAGCGTTCGACTGCTCCATGTACGGCGTCAAATGCGCCAGCACCGACCACCGATAAAAGTTGTAAGGATGCCCAGGCGCTCCCGGAAAAGGCCGCGACTCCGAACCCGTCGGCAACTGCTGTCGGGCGCTCTCAAAGTTATGCACCGCCAGACCCAGCTGCTTGAGATTGTTCTGGCAAGACATCCGCCGCGCCGCTTCCCTCGCCGCCTGCACCGCAGGCAAAAGGAGGGCGACCAAAACCCCAATAATGGCGATCACCACCAGCAGCTCAACCAGCGTAAACCCCCGCCGCTGCGGAGGACTGAACGATGTAACCACGGCGAAACCCCAACACAATGAATGAATAAGCAAACACTCAAACATGCATTTGAATATCAGAGCGACAACCGCTCCGCAACCACCCAACTCAATCAGCGACAAGCCAGCAAAACCCGTCAGGCTCCCGCCTGACGGGTTTGTGGGTGGCATGGAATTCAGCACCCCCAAGGCCATGATTCACCAAGCACAGCACCGCAACGCATCTAAATCGACTGATGCGAAAAAAGCAGAAATCGTACTGGAATTTGCTTGACGGGCGCTCTCTCCCAATCCCAGAATGCCATCAGTTCCACAGCACTGATGGACAAGGCAGAACTGGAGCCGCCAAATGTTCCGATGTCAACCGCGCAGATTACCCCCCCCCCCACCTAAATTAAAATCACCTCGCCACCGGCTCTCGCGAATCGAGCAATTAGAATCTCGCTCAATGCTGGCGGTGGATGGCGTTCTACTCTCGCCAAGTTATCTACAGCAAAGCGGATTTGTCGATAGCGCCTTCCTCGAACGGGCGCATAACGCGGACCACGATCAAAATGATCTGGTGACAGCGCGCGATGTGTTGCTGGTAATCGAAGATCGCGACCTGGCTCGTGCGACATTGAGCGTGATCGAAGACTGGATTGGCGATGTTGCGAGTGACCTCGCGCAGCGCATGGCGTCGCTGGAATTGCGTGGCGACCCGTTCACGGTTGCATCAGGTGATCCGCCGGGCGAGGGAGGAGGTGATCCACCGCCGCCGGGGGGCGGTGGAGGAGGCCCGGGAGCAGGGACATGGCATGGCGCAAATCCAGGTGGCGGAAATCCAATCGACCTATTTGGAACGTCTTATGAATTTGACATCGACGCGGCGATCATCAATGTTGTGAACAAAACGCACTCGGCCACGGGCGTTCTCCATGAAGATCACGAAGATGATGCCGAAGGCGCTTGGGTGCTCGTCAACAATGACAATGACGACTTCAACCAAGTCGATACCCAGGGAAATCCCGTTCAAGGTGAAATAGCGGATGATGAATCGCAGACTTCCCCTGTTGCAGAGGAAGACGATCTGCTGCCGGTCGTGCTGCGAGCGAATCCGAATTACCCCGATGGCTATTATTGGGTAAGCCACACGGGCGGAATTCGCGTCTACGTCGACGCGCAAAAGACCACGCTGGCATCCGGGTTTTATCGGAGCAACCAAGATACTCAACTATTCGTCGAAGGTCTTTCGACGATGCTGGCCAACGAGGTCAACTATGACCAACTCAATTTGAATGTTGTTGATGAGATGTACGGATTTTTTGCAAACGAAGTCGATTCGATCCGAATCAATCGCTTCATGATCAATGGTCCGACCTCGGTGCCGATTGGATCACGCTACATCTATAGCGCAATTGGCGTCGAGACGAGCCAAGGATATTGGACGAATCCAACAGAAGGATCGAAGACATCCGTAACCTGGGACCACGCCACTTCGTTTAGCGACTGGCAAGAGATCAAATGGGATTTGGGCCTTGGCGGAACCCAAAAAATGGCGAAGGTAGTTTATGCACTGCCGAACCTATACAGCTGGGGACTAGACGTTGCATTGGTTCTCGTGGAAACAAAGGACGGCTGGGAAGGTGGGGATGATTTAATGTACAGCCCTTACCACGCGCGTAATGGTCGGGTGGTGTCGGCTTTGCCCGAATGGGACGATACCTTAGGTTCTGCAAATCCACCTGGTTCGTTTGAGGCAATGACTGCGATTTCAAAAATCGTCGTAACTGGTCCAATTAAGAATAGTCGGGTGCGCGGCAGTGGAGACATTGAAATTGGATTCATTCAGAATATTCGCCTCATGAGTAATTCCGCAGCATTTGTAGGCGGCATAAACCACCAGCGCATATTCCAATACGATACTCCGTTCTTGGATACATCAACTCCTTTTCCAAACATCGACCACGGTGATTTCTTTCCAAATGATGACGTCTTGCGCGCTGGACAGTTCATGGACGACGACTTTGTGCAGTACTATGGCCCAAACGGTCAGAACGACTTTTCTTATTCGTTTACCTATGTTGTGCCAACAAGCGGTAACCGTTCACACCCTGTCCTAACAAATTGGTCTTCGCGCGGCGGTCGAAATTGGCGAAACCATCGGCATGACAT
>JBKJSI010000610.1:0-3090 GCA_046595915.1 Pirellulaceae bacterium | reverse complement strand
CTCATCGGAATCGCCAAAAGTCGGCGGTTCGACCCAGGTTCTCGAAGGCTTGTCCGTTGAGGGCTCACGTGTCGACTACCCCTTTGGCGTCATCATTTTGCTGGCGCTCGGCGGCGGGTTTATTTTGAATTTCATGCCCTGCGTGCTCCCGGTCATCGGCTTGAAAATCGCGAGCTTCGTCGAGCAAGCGGGCGAGAGCCGTGGGCGCGTCATCATGCTCAACATTTACTATTCACTCGGTCTCTTGACTGTTTTCATGGTCCTCGCGACGCTCGCGGCGTTCTGGTCCTTTGGCTGGGGACAACAGAATCAGTCGCTCGTCTTCAACATCGTGATGGCGTCGATTGTCTTCGCGATGGGACTGAGCATGATTGGCGTCTGGGAAATCCCGATCCCAGGACTTGCCATGTCGACAGGCGCCAACAAGCTGTCACAAAAAGAAGGTCCGCAAGGCGCCTATTTCAAGGGTGTTTTGACCACGATCCTCGCAGTGCCCTGTAGCGGCCCGGGTCTCGCGACGGCAATTGCCTATTGTCAAAACAAGCCGCCGCACATCATTTACGCCACCTTCTTTTTTCTCGCACTCGGAATGGCGTCGCCTTATCTCTTCATTGGCTCGTTTCCCGCACTCATTCGATTTATGCCGAAACCTGGCGAGTGGATGGAAACTTTTAAGCAAGTGATGGGGTTTGTGCTTTTGGGAACCGTCGTATTCCTGCTCACCTACATTCCACTTGAATATGTTGTGCCCACGGTCGCCCTGCTCTTTGGCATTTGGATGGCTTGCTGGTGGTTTGGACGCGTGCCAATGTGGGAATCGGGCAGCAAACGGCTTAAGGCAGCTGCATTAAGCGTCGGCATTGTTGCAATGATCAGTGCCGTGAGCTTTCTTTGGCTTGACGACATCATGCTAGAGCGCGTCGAGAAAAATGCAGTGCGTATCGCGGATGAAGTGAAGCTGCGGTTACGCCGAGGTGAAACCACTAATGAAACGCACCTCGCCTGGAAGCCGTTCTCCGTTGAAAAACTAGGGCAACTGACCGAAGAGAAGAAGACCGTCATGGTCGACTTCACCGCTGACTGGTGTCTGACTTGTAAAGTGCTCGAGAAATCCGTACTCAACACATCAGCCGTGAAAGAATTTGTCGAAGCCAACAACATCGATACGTTGATGGCGGATTGGACAGAAGACAATGACGAAATTAAGGAAAGCCTAGAGAAACTCGGCAGTAACGGTCAAATTCCGGTATTGGCGATCTTTCCCGCCAACAATCCAAAGAAGCCTATCGTGTTAATTGGCGGCTATAGCCAGCAAATGCTGCTCGACTCACTGCGCAAAGCGTGCCCACCCGCTAATGCTGCTGGTGTGGACAAAGCGACTGCAAAGAACAGGACGGAAGGCTATGGCGAAAGGTCGATCGCCGCCAAATCCGCGACAGGCTTAAAAAACTAGCTTAGACGTCTCGCTACACGTTCAACAATCGTCAGCCCAATGTTGAGCGACGAGGTCGCCGCTGGCGACGGTGCATTGAGCACATGTATGCCTGTGCTATCCTCGGTAATCAAGAAGTCATCAACCATCGCGCCGTCGGGAGCGACGGCTTGTGCGCGAACGCCGGCGCGGTGTGGGACCAAATGTTCCGCCCGGACTTGAGGGATCAGTCGCTGCAGTGCTTTGACAAAGGCTGCTTTGCTAAATGAGCGGTACATCTCGCCTGCACCGGTGCGCCAATATTTGGCGGCCACCCGCAAGAAGCCTGAGTAGGTCAGCGTTTCAAATAGGTCGCGAAAGTTAACGGTCCATTTGGTGTATCCTTCCCGCGCGAAGGCAAGCACCGCATTGGGACCACATTCCACGCCCCCCTCTATCATGCGTGTGAAGTGGACTCCCAAGAAGGGAAAGTTTGGATCGGGAACGGGGTAGATCAGGTTCCTACAGAGCGGAGGCGCTGTGGGAGCGAGTTCAAAATACTCTCCTCGAAAGGGAACGATTTTCGCCGGCGGTCTGCTGCCCAATTGCCGCGCGATGCGGTCGCAGTAAAGGCCGCCGCAATTGACGATCACGCTAGCGGTGTAGTCACCGGCTGTTGTTCGTATGATTGATGCACTGCCAGCATGCGCGACCGATTGCACCTTACTTCCCAGCTGAATATCACCGCCGCGATCACGGACAAGGCTAACGAGGCGCTCCGCCACTCGACGATAGTTGACGATACCCGTATCGCGCACGTGAATCGCTTTGATTCCGCTAGCATAGGGTTCGAGTTCCAGTAGCCTTCCTCGATCGATGAACTCGCAATCGACGCCATTGGCCTTGCCGCGTTCGAGAATCCGATCGAGAGCGGGAAGTTCACCTTCATCGAGCGCGACAATCACTTTTCCGCAACGCTCATGGGGTATGGCATGTTCCTGACAAAACTCAAACATCTGTGCTAGCCCGGCGCGACAATTAATTGCCTTGAGGGAGCCGGGTTTGTAATAGATGCCGGAGTGAATCACGCCGGAGTTGCGCCCGGTTTGATGCGCGGCAACTTCGGATTCCTTCTCCAACAAAGTTACTTGCCAATCGGGAAATCGTTGCAACAGCCGATATGCAGTCGCCAAGCCGACAATCCCGCCACCTACGATTACAACGCGATTCTTGGTCAAACATGGACTCCAAATCGAATACGAACTTTGAAAGTGTGCTTAATAGCTCACCCCAACGGTGGCGTTGGAATGGGACACGCCTCAATAATGGCGCCGCTATGCTATCGCCGCACTGCACTTCAAATCAACGTGCGCAGCCTGTATCGTCCCCCTACAAAACTAAATTGAAGACTCGACTACCGCGAGGGCGCAGCTTGTTTCCCACGTGCAATCTAATCGGGCGCAATACGTGCCTGGTTCTCATTGCGTTTTTCACATTGGCATCGTTCGCGTTGGCGGACGATCGTTCGCCCGTTTGGTCGGCACAGCGGCAAGCTGGCGATGGCGTGGTGATCGACGAACCGGTTCGCCAAGACATCGAATTGAAGCCGCGTGGTTCGTTTGCATCACCTAGTGAACTCCAAACGTACACGAATTCCGATGAGGTAGTGCTTAGCGACG
>JBKJSI010000590.1:0-2672 GCA_046595915.1 Pirellulaceae bacterium | reverse complement strand
GCATTTCGCGCGGGCCGAAGGAATCGTACGTTTTTTCGCTGTGCCCGAGGAGCGTTTGGAAGACTCGCCCTTCGCCGTAGCGATAGGTCCAGGCGAGGCCTTCATCGCGCTTCGTGTCTTTCGAATGCGCGGTGATTAGCGGCTCGACCGGTTCGGGACCATCTTGGCGATAGTAGAGTTCGTCGTCGATTTCGAAGGTCGCGATGCCGCTGGTGATTTCGTGTTCGAGTTTGGTTGGCGAGACTTGAATGCGACCAAAGGCATCGTGCCCGCTTTTGGCTTCGCCGGTTCCCGCATGGTTCCAAACGCGGCGGACGATTTTGCGGTATTCGGGCCAGTCCGATTCGCCCGCCATCGACAAGGAAAAATTCCAGGCACCGTTGGCAAAATGAATCAGCAGCAGGCCTTTGCCCTTGGCGATGAAGTCTGCGAAACCGACGCGGGCCTTGTCGGAAAGGGGTTTGCCGTCCTGCCAGTTGGCGTAGTTTTGGACGACGACGTCATATTTGGCGAGCGCATCGGTGGCGAAGATCTCCGGATCGCTTACGACATCGACTTTGATGCGAGGATCGACTTCGAGCGCGGCCTTGATGGCGGGTGTGGTCTTCTTCCAGTTGTGCCACTGATGGGCTTCGTTGCCAGCAAGCAGCAGAACACGGATCGGCTTGTCTTTAGCAATGGCCCGCTCGGTTCCTTGAACGCCGCTTAATGTTGCCGAGATTTCACTTCGCGAATAGTACTTGGCTTTGACGCCTTCTTTGGGTGGATCGATCCCGGCGGTCCAGGCGAGTGCGTTGAGAATGAGCGTGCGAAATTCTTCTCGCTCCCAGTTGGCATAGAAGTGGCCACAGGTCGTGCCGAATCCGCGACCGCCGCCCGGCCGCTCTTTGGCCCAGGCCACGACCTTGCCGCGATCCTCACGCCCTGGCAATTCGGCGACCTGCCAGAGTGGGGTGACGGTTTTGTCTCCCTCAGCAAAGCGGATATTGAAATAAAACTCTTCATTGAGCTTGAAGGGTTTGACGCCACGCAGGACTGGATGCTCGGGCGCGGGCAAGGTCACGTCCGCGTCGCGGGTTTCGATGGCGGAATACCACTTCCGTTTGCCGTCTTCTTCCCAATCGAAGTATCCGCCGGTCCATTCAAAGGATTGCGGTGCGTATTTGTCGGGACCGAAGGTCGAGAAGTGAATGACGGCGAAGCCGCAACCGCGCTGGACCTGCCGCTGAATGAGCGCTAAATTTTCCGGGCTTGCGAAGTGAGGGGCCTCTTCATAGAGATCGCCGTCGCGCCCGTCGGAGACGATCAGAATCGTGTCTGCGTCGTCGAACGTCGCAGGATTCTTGGGAAATCCGTCGAGGTGATACTCGACTTTCACCTGGTCGGCGACGTTCGAATTATCGAGCATTACCTTGAGGAGTTTGACCGACCAGGGATAGTCATGAATCCCGTTGCCCTCGGGACCGTGGCTTTTTTTGCCGGCGATGAGAACGATTTTCTTGGGACTATCTGCCGCGATGACGCTCGCCGCCATCCAGCATGCCAAACAGAGAGCGCTGACCATGCGCAACATCTTGTAACGCCTCGAAAGAGTCAATTTCGGTGTGCCAGGGAGGTGACACATCGACTCTTAAGCGAGCAAGACCGGCGATGCTTCGAAAACGCACCGCCCTTTCACCCACAAAAAGAGTCGGTGAAGTATAACCGAGGGCCGGTTACGTTGCTTTCCTTGGCAAATCAGCTAAACGAGCACCGCTTCGGCGGGAGCGACCATTTTGCTGGGAAAGCAAAGGTCTTTGAACCCCGCCAGTAGCGCCAGATCGCCGTTGTGGCGGCGATCTTGTTGACGGTGCTCGATGATCGCGTCCATAAGGCGGCGCCCTTCGGGCCAGCGGACTTCCATCACTCGGGCGCAACTTTCTAGTAGCTGGTAGATGCGCGCCCGTGTAAGGCCGAGTTTTGAAGCCTGGGTACGAACACTCTGCGACGGCCCTGAAATGCCAAATCTCTCGCGCACAATGCCATGGACGAGTTCGCCGAGATCGACTCGCAATTGCTCGATGATCGGCGCGGCGACACGCTCGCGGATGTCTTGCTCGGTTAGCTGCGATTCATTGCGCTCAACTTCTTCCAGGAATCGCCCGACGCTGCGCATTCGCTTGGGCCCGAGATCGATTTCCAGATGAGAAGCGATTTCGGCGCGGCCGAAGGCACGGTCGATGTCGTGGAAGATTTCGAGGACGACGCGGACTCGTTTTTCGCCATAGGTCCGCAATTGGCGGATATCGGAAAGTGAAGCTTCGAAATAGTTCGAAAGGGGCACTTTCCAGAGCACGCTGGGCAGATCTTGCAGTGAACCAGCAAGTCTTCCGAGCGTTTCGTGTCCTAGTTCATGTCGACGGGCGGAATCGCGCCACTGGGTCCATTGAAGTTCAGAAACGGCGAGCGGATCAAAATGATCCATAGTGTGATTGCCATTGGTTTGAGTTGAATTGTCTGTTTCAGGAATCGCTCCCTCGTGGCCGCGTTGGAGAGCTCGTTCGAGGATTCGAACGAGACCTTCCATTTTTTTGGGGCCGACGCCGGTGGTTGAAGACAACTCATCAAAAGTGCGCTTGGCGAGTTCTCCCAAAGGCCGAGGTAAAAAGGCGAGCGGAAGCCGTCGATCTCGG
>JBKJSI010000244.1:0-3246 GCA_046595915.1 Pirellulaceae bacterium | reverse complement strand
TCGCCGCCAATGATGTTTCCAACCGCCCCAAAATCGATCTGCACGCCATAATTGTTCGCCCGCGCCGCATCGCCGGCGAGGTTGGTTCCGATGAAGTTTCCGACGACGATGTTCGAGTCGGTTCCGGCGCCAGAGATGCGCACGCCCGCCCCGCTGCTATTTCCGCTGATCACGTTTTGTCCGGTCACTGTGCCAATGAAGTTGCCACTGGCTCCATCCGTGATCCGAATCCCATTTTGGGCATTGGCGGTTGCAATGCTGCCCGCCCGAATGCCAATCCAGTTGCCCGCGATCGTGTTCCCGGTGGCGCTGGTGCCATTGAGTTCAATGCCATCGCCATTGTTAGCGCCAATGATGTTCCTCGCGAGCGACCCAGTATCTCCGCCAATAATGTTGTTGGCGGAAGCAATTCGGATGCCATCCCCTTGATTCCCAATCGGAGTGTTACCAGCGGAATTCAATCCAACGATGTTGCCCTGAATCGTCGTGCCGCTCGCGCTGGCGCCGAGTTGGATTCCAATATTGTTGTTGCCCGAAACGACATTCCCTTCTCCGGAATTTGCACCGCCAATCGTCGCACCAGATACAAACGGTACGTAGATCCCAATCAGCCCGTTGCCTACATACGTATCGCCGGTCGCATCGAGACCCACAATGTTGCCTTGCACGATCGCATCGGTCGAGCCGCCGCCGCCGATTAGAATTCCGTGACCGCTTCCACCGCCGCCATTCCCCGAAACGACATTTCCGGTGATAGTCGTATTTGGTGAATTGAAGATTTGAATGCCGTCAGCCAGCGAGGAACTCACTCCCGCAGTACCGCCAGCGTTAGTCCCGATGTAATTGCCTTTGATGAAGTTATTGGCGGAATTTTGAATGTAGACGTTCGCCGTGCCATCGTTGCCGGAAATGATGTTTCGGAAGGTTGTCGACGCGCCGCCGATCGTGTTGTTATCGGAGCCGACCTCGATGCTCACGCCGTTGTCGGAATTACCCAAGTCAGTCGTGCCATCCGCACCAACGCCGATATAGTTGCCAATAACTTGATTCAACGAGGAATTGGAATTGATCAAAACTCCATGCGCGTTATTGCCAGAGATGACGTTTCGCTCAACGCCGCCCGCTGCCGAGCCGCCGATGATGTTCCCCGAGGAGCTTGAGTTGATAACGATCCCCGAGCCCGTGTTGCCCAAGTCCGCTGTCCCCGCCAAGTTCGTGCCGATGTAATTGGCTGAGATGGTGTTGTTATTGCTCTGCACCAAAATGCCGTGGCCCGTAAAGCGGTTGATCGCAATACCTTTGATCGAGCTCCCCGTCGAACCAGCCGCCAACACAATCGCGTCCGTTGTTCCCGCACTATCCCCTCGAATTTCTACTACCGGCGCGCCAGCATAACCCGCAGCCGAAGTGCCATCGATCACGATGGGCGACGTGATCTGAGGGAGCGCCGAGAGTAGCGTAATCGTGCCCGCCACGTCAAAGTTGATTTGGTCCGTTCCCCCCAGTGAGTTCGCCTGCGTCAACCGATCGCGCAGCGAAAAGGCGCCACTGTCCGATGTATTGCGTACGAACAGCGTATTCCCAAGCAAATCATAAAACGTCAAACCCGCATTGCTGGCGAGGACGGTGCGACTGTTGTATTGCGGCAAATTGATCGTCGCAAAATCGCCCGACCGCGAGGCAAACGTCATGAATCGGAAGGAATCTTCGCGCTGGGGCACAAACCCATTGATGAGCGAAACATTGACCGTCCCTCCCAGCGTCGCCGATCCACTAATCAGCAAGCGATCGAAATCAGGCGTCACGGTGCTCGTGCCGCCGACTTCAATGTTGAGAACGCCGTTCGAGGTCTGAACGTAATTGCCCGTGATATTCAAAACGCCGGGCGAAGACCCCGGCGACACCGTTCCTAGCTGATTGGTGAAGGTCGAGACCAACACCGTCCCGACTCCGTCAAACGTCCCGCCCGTCAGAGTGATCGGCGCCGTGGCATGCCCGAAACTCGCGCCATTGCTAAGCGTGGTTGTGCCGCCGCTTTGTGTATAAGGCGTGCTTGCGGTCGTTTGGGTGTACGAGCCGCCGTTGACAATAACGGTTCCCGAATTGGTCACACCCGAAGCGGCGCCACCCACAAAGTTCTTGTTGATCAGGCTCAACGTCCCTTGGATATTGTTGACGGTCGCAAACTTCGGAAACGACGCCGATGCGCCTGAGTAAGTCACCGATGCGCCCGAACCCAGCGTCGTAATACTCGGCGCGCCGGCCGGGAAAGTCAGCGTTCCTGATGCAATCCAGGTTCCACCCGTAAGAGTCGAGGTGGTCGCCTGGGTGATCGCGCCTGTAAAATTGAGCGTACCGGCGCTCACATTGACCGTGCCAGTCGAATTGAGCGGCGTATCGATCTGCGCGACATTCGCACTCAAGTTCACGATTGATCCCGCGTTGACGATCGACCCCGCAGTCGTTGTAAACCCGATCGGAGATCCGCTTGCGGGAAGGTTGATGTTGATGACGCCTCCCGGGACGGTCTCCAGTACGCCCCCAGCATTGACGTCAATTTTGCCTATTCCGCCACCGGAGCCGATAATGCTCAATTCACCGGTAACGCGCAGATTCGTCGTGAGGTCAGGGCTATTCCCAGCAGGGATTGCGGCCGTGAGCCGGGAACTTGCATCAATATTGAGCGTTCCCGAACCAGCGATGTTCGACAACACCCAACGCATCATCGTCGCTGGCGTGCTTAGCGTCGCGCCAGCGGCGGCGATCGTCTGAGTTCCGCTATTGAGATTTACAAGACCTGCGCCCGAACCAGTAAAAACTCCCGACCAGGTCGAATTTCCATTGACAATCAACTGGGCCCCCAAGGTTGTCGCAAAGACGCCGCCGTTGAGTGTATTTCCGGCGGCATTGAGCGCGATCGTTCCACCCTGAATGTCGATCGTTCCGCCAGAGTTATTCAGCGGCGCCGTAATCACTGGGTTACTTGCCGTTGTTTTCCGCAAGGTTCCGCTATTGGTGATACTGCCTGTTGCCCCGCTAATTCCGCTTGCACTTGTCAGAGATAGAAGGCCGCCCGAGTTGACGACAAGGGAGCCGCCCGCGTTGACTTGCGTGCCGCCGCTGTTGACTTGTGTGTAGGTTCCGTCCACCACCATCGTGGTGGAAAGGCCAACCGAACCCGACGCCGCGGTATTTGTGAAAAGCGTGCCGCTTGGAACGGTAAGCGTTCCTGGTCCAGCAATCGTT
>JBKJSI010000348.1:0-9254 GCA_046595915.1 Pirellulaceae bacterium | reverse complement strand
CTATTCGCTGGGGGTGATGCTTTATGAACTTCTGACAGGCTCCACGCCGCTGGAGAGCAAGAAACTGCGCTCGGCGGGGCATGCCGAGATGCTGCGGATGATTCGCGAAGAGGAGCCTTCGCGGCCTAGTATTAAGCTGAGTACGAGCGCGGCGCTGCCAAATATCGCTACCCGTCGCGGGACCGATAGCGACAAACTGAAAAAGAATGTGAAGGGCGAACTCGACTGGATCGTAATGAAAACGCTCGAAAAGGATCGGGCGCGCAGATACTCTTCGGCCGTTGAACTCAGTGAGGATGTGAACCGGTTTCTACACGATGAAGAAGTTAAAGCATGTCCGCCAAGTCGTTCGTATCAATTCCGGAAGTTCTATCGCAAGAACAAAGGCCTGGTGGCGATGGCATCGCTGATCAGCGCTGCGGTGGTCTTGGGGATTGGTGGGCTTACGGTCGGACTATTTCAGGCGCGCGCAGCAAGGTCACGAGCGGAATTCGCGGAGCGAGAAACGCTTGAAGTGCTGAAAAAGACGATGGACGAAGTCATTGAAAAGTTGATTGGAGCAAAAGAAAAACTGAGCGATGATGACGTTGCCTACTTGGAAAGCGCACTCAAATCGTGGCAAGAGTTTGCAGATCGACAGGGAAACGATGAAAGGAGTCTCACGCTAAAGTCAGAGGGACTTCAGCGCGTTGGGATCATTTGGCGGCGAATGGGGGAGGAAGAAAAAGCCAAACGTGCGTTTCAGGAAGCCGAAAAACTGCGCCAAGAACTAACCGTTAGCGACGCTTCGAGATATGACTACTGGCTTTGGCTTGCGCAAACCCAACGCGCCATGGCTGAGCTCCATGCCGAAAAGGAAGAGATCGATGACGCGATAAAATGGTTCCGAGCTGCGGATACAACAATCAAACATGCATTGGATCCAGAAGATGAAAAGGATATTTATGAATCAGAGTTGATTCAGATTCAGCTTCAAATCGGGGACCTCGGTGCGAGGCAAGGGCAAACTGGAAATGCATCGGAAGCGTTTCGCATTGCAAAAAAGTATCAAAAAGAGATGTTGGATCGGAAACCGAATGACTTTGATATTGAATTCGAACTAGCAAAAGTATGCATACGATCGGCGGAGCAGGGACTGATAACGTCCAATGGTGGCTTGCTGAATCCTGATCATTCGGAAGCGAAACTTCGGCTCACTGACTTGCTTAAGCGCTCGCCCTCGAACTCCAATCTCAAATTGGAGTTAGCAAAAATTCCACCTGGCGGTGGAGTAGACTATTCACCACCAAAAAACGGTGCAGAATTTGATGACCAGATCGAGCAACAAAAAGAGCTCGTTAGACGCTATCCGGCAAATCTTAACTATCTCTCCAACCTGTCAAACAGTTGTCTTCAAGCAGGCGGCTTTCTCCTTCGCGAAAAGCGTTTTGATCTGGCGGAAAAGCGGCTTGAGCAGGCATTAATGGGATTTCGCCAACTATCTGTAGCACAACCTGAAAATGTGACTCTTCGAGACAGCCTTGCGACCGCCCTAGGTGCAATCAGTGAAGTCCTGAATGGGCAAAACAAAAAAACAGAGGCGGAAGCCGCATTTCAGCAGGCGCTAGAGGAGAGGAAGATGTTAAGCATCGAATTTCCTAACAATTTTGGCTATAAAGTCCAATATTCGCTCGATCACTGCAATCTCATGTTGAAGCAATGGTACAGCAAATCCACTCACGATGATGTGGCCTTCGGTGAGATCATAGCCGCCATTGAGTTGCTTCGCGCAATTCATCAGCAAAGTCCGAAAGAACCGAAAACTACAAGCGTATATCAATCTCTCCTTGAAGTTGCTGCAAACTATGCGATCGAAAACAAAAAGCTTGACGTCGTGCTTGACTTGGCAACCGAGAACATGAAGATCCGTGGGATTGAATTGAACAATCCGACGAGCGATTCTGTGGCCCCAATGATGATACTTGCGCAGGCTCTTGGTCTTAACGGGCGTTTCGACGAGTCAGAACGATTACTTGAAGCAACGCTTGAGCGAAAACCATGGACTGCAGATCAGTATTCCTACATCGCAAGTGTTTATGCAGCGATCGCAGTTCTGCCAGCTGATCAAAAAACTCAAATCAAATTCGCGAAGAAGGGGGCCTTCAGCTTGGCGAAGGCTGAGAATCCAACTGTCGATGTGTTGAGCCAAGACTTCCAGTGGCGAGAGCGCAATTCGATAGGCGTGCTGCATTGGCGAATGAAGAACTTTGATCAAGCAATTCTCATCTTCGAGCCGCTCTTAAAGGAAGTCGAGACATCGCTAAGCAATGCAGACCCATTCACTCAGCAGGTTGCCGCAAATTTGTGCAAAAACTACTACGATAGTAAGTCTACAGAAAAGGCCCTGGGGACCATTGATGCGTGGCTGCCTCTTCTGGAAGAATTGAATTGGATGGCTAGTTTTCCTCGTCGTAACATGACTGAAGTTGCGGCTCAAATCGCGGAAGACAAGGGCGATTTCAATCGAGCTAAAGCACTTTACCAGATCGTCGTTGACGCTGAACGACCTCTGTCAGAGCAATCCCCGGAGAGTTTCGCTTTTCGACTAGTCAACTTGGGCAACGTCCTGCTTTTAAATGAAGAATGGATCGATGCGGAAACGGTAATGCGAGAATGTTTGTCGATTCGCGAGAAGGTTATTCCTCACCAATGGAACACGTTTAACGCGAGACTACTTCTTGGAGAGGCTCTGTTAGGTCAGGGAAAAATCGAAGAGGCACGTCCATTCCTCAGTGCGGGAATAGAGGGCATCCAAAAGCGCCAAGATCAGATGATTGAAGTTGCAAAGACTCGAGTAGCGGCAACGTTAGATCGAATTAGTCATCTCTTTGAAAAGCAAAATGACGCCAAATTGGCGGCCGAATGGAAATCGAATGCGGAAAACTTCTTGGTTAAGAATGTGGTGAAACCGGAATCGACTGCGAAAAATCCGTAATCCTTGCGTCTGCGAGTTCGACCTCGCAAACTGTGCGCATTTCACCTACCGTTAACGCATTACTGCCTGAACTCAGAAATGGAGCCAACGGCGAGTTGGAAATCTGGGTAACAATTATCAGCGGAATGCGGAGCACGAGAATGAAACGCCTGTTTAAGTCATTGCTCAATTCACATAAGTCCCTCGCCCGTCGTAAGAACTTCCTTCGTCGCACCAAAAAAGCGCTGAGCTTAGAATCTCTCGAATCCCGCTCGCTGATGGCTGGTATCCCGGCGCTTAATAGCAACCCCGGCGCGACGGCTCAACTCTACATCGACTTCGATGGTCATTTTGAACCAACTTGGGGCAGCTATAGCAACGTAACGGTGCCTGCGTTCGATCAAGACAGCAACCCAAGCGACTTTAATTCGGAAGAAACGGCGTATATTGAAGATGTTTTTCGCATTGTCGCCGAGGACTACGCTCCGTTTAACATTAATGTCACCACAGTCGAGCCACCAGTACTCGCGGCTGGGCAGCCGATTAGCGCCGCCAATGGCATTGCTCTTCGAGTGACCGTCGGGGGTACTAGCCAACAGGTCCTTGGTGCAAGTAACGGCGGACTTGGCTATTACAATTCATTCACTGGTTCGGTTGCCAATTTGGCGGTCACTTTCCCCGTAAGTTCATCAGGTTCCGTATCGTCATCCCTTTGGACAGGGTCCGTCGTCTCCCATGAGGCGGGGCATAGTTTTGGCTTGCGACACCAGTTAGGCGCCTCCGACCATGGCGCTAAATGGTCCGGGATTATGAATCTGGCATCGTATGGATACGATGACAATTGGTGGTCTCAGGGCAAGGATGACTTGGGAAATGTTCAAGACGATCTGGCCATGCTCTCGAACACGTTGAACGGTTTTGGCTATCGGGTGGATGATGTTGGGAATACGGTGGCGACCGCCGCTAATCTTATTGGAAGCGGAACGGCTTTTTCCGGCTCAGGCGTCATAGCAACAAATAGCGATGTCGATGTCTGGAGATTTAACACAGACGGCATTGAGAGCCTCAAGGTCCGCGTTGATGGAGCGCTAAAAAGTCAGAACCTCGATGCTGTGTTGCACTTCCTCGATTCATCGGGAAATATTCTCTTCTCGGCGAACCCCACCGACTCTTACGACGCCGAACTCACTATTCAGTCTGCCGGAGTTGCTTACGTCGCTGTGCAGTCAACCGGCGCCTATAGCCGCCTTGGCCAATACACGATCACCGTCGAAGAAAGTACGCCGGGTATAGCTGTTGAACCCAAATCGAGGCTCTACACGGGGGAGTCAGGCGCATCAGATCAGCTGTCAGTGTCGCTTACGTACCGACCGACCTCGAACGTCACGATTAGTGTGGCCTCTAGCGATCTCAGTGAAGGGACGCCGTCAACTAGCCAACTGACTTTTACACCTGACAATTGGTTCCTACCTCAAATCGTCACCGTGACCGGAGTCGATGATTTAACCGTCGATGGTCCCAAGGGGTATCAGCTGCTCCTCGGACCCGCCGTAAGCTCCGATCCGCTTTATGATGGCCTATCCACAAACGCAATCGAAGTGATCAGCGCCGACAATGATGTGCCGGGGAAAGCGATTCAAATTGGCGGGCTTGGATATGCCTATATCGTCGACATGGTGACGGCGGCTGATGGAAGCGTCTATGTTACCGGCTCCTATGATAAGGTCGCCGACTTTGACCCAGGCAGCGGCGACACGACTCTACCCGATGGCCCTTATACGAATAGCTTCATTGCTAAGTATTCGCAGTCGTTCGAGTTGATGTGGGTCAAGCGTGTTGGTGGAGAGGATGGCAATACCTCCACTCGCGGGATTGCGGTCGATAATTCTGGAAACCTCTACGTGACCGGTCATTCCTCTGAATCGACGCTGGGCATTGGGTCAACGACATTGCCATCCATTGGGTCGACGGATTCGTTTCTCGCGAAGCTGAGCTCGAACGGCGATGTTCTTTGGGCAAAAAACTGGGGCAGTGCGAGTGGGATCGGTGCGTTTGCGAGTGACGTTTTCGTCGATTCGAGCGGAGTCGTCCATGTTGGTGGGGGTTATTATGAAACCGTCGATTTCAATCCTGGAGCTGCCACGCTGAGTCGCACGAGCGCAGGCGGCGCGGACATCGCCGTTTCTCGATTTGATGCGAATGGTAACTTTCTCTCCGTAACGACCGCTGGCAGTGTCGGCTCCGAGACGATCAACCTGATTCAAGGGGATTCAAGCGGCGGAATCTATGCTACCGGCTCGTTCTCAGGCACTACACAGCTCGGAAGTAGTTCCTTCACCAGTAACGGGAGCAGTGACGCTTTCCTTCTCAAGGTAAACTCGTCTGGCGCAATTAGTTGGGCAAGGCAAATTGCCGGCGCTGGAACTTCTAGCACTAGTTATCGCTTGGCATCTACGAATTCTGGTGAAGTTTATCTCGCCGGTTCGTTCAGCGAGACGATTCAATTCGACGCTAATACGGTTTTGACCAGCGCGGGAAGTACGGATGGGTTTGTCTCCAAATGGTCGACCGACGGTTCACTCCTTTTGGCGGGCCAACTTGCGGGCGTCGAGGCGACAACCATCAGTGATATCAAAGTCGATAGTTTCGGCAGACCGGTCGTGATGGGCGCGTTTGGCGGCAGCGTCAATATGCAGCCATTCTCCGGCGAAGCCCTGCAAACAGCGTTGGGAGTTCAATCCGACTTCATCCTGCAACTAAATGTCGGCGGTGGCCTCTTGGCGTTCCATCAGATGCCACGCGATGTCGGCGTACCTCGTGTCCTCGCGCTCGATTCCCGTGGAAACATCCTCGCGACCGGAAATGTAAATAAATCGATGCCCATGCCCACGGGCGAGGTTCTTCGAAATAACAATGGGGGTATCGATTCCTACCTTCTTCGCCTCAATACCGCGCCAGGCGTTCGCGTTTCACCGACGAGCGGCCTCACTACCTCCGAGAATGGCGGAACCGCAAACTTCTCAGTCGTGCTTGACACAGCGCCGACTGCAGATGTCACGATATCTCTTGCTTCCAGCGACCTTACAGAGGGGACGCTATCCCACTCCTCGCTGACTTTCACGCCCGCGAATTGGCAAATACCTCAGGTTGTGACAATCACCGGAGTCAATGACGCGCTACTCGATAACGATCAGACTTACAACGTCGTGTTTGGCGCGTCTGCAAGTTCCGATCCGGCCTACAACGGCCTTCAGCCGACGACCATCAGTGTTGTGAACCGCGATGATGAGATATCGGTCGCGACTTTCACGAAAACGGATGGCCGCGCAATTCCCGATCGTGGAACGTTGAATTCCGACTTGGCGGTGACGACTCCGGGTACGCTGATGGATGTGAATGTCCGAGTCAGTATCCAGCATGGCTGGAACTCTGATCTCGACGTGACGCTAATTGCGCCGGATGGGACGCGGATTGAACTTTTTACAGATGTTGGCGGAAGTACGAGCAACTTTACGAATACGGTTCTCGATCAAAGTGCGACGACGGCGATCACAGCCGGTGCGGCGCCCTTCACTGGGGTTTACCGTCCTGAAGGAAATTTGTCGCTTCTCAATGGAAAATCGCTGGCAGGCAATTGGCGGCTTGAGGTGAAGGATGACGAACGGCTAATTACAGGGAATTTAGTTGATTGGTCGCTCACCACGACTTACTCTGTCCCGATCATCCCCGCCGGAGTGACAGTAACGCCAACTTCCGGTCTCGTTACCAGCGAAAACGGTACTTCGGCAAGTTTCACGATCGTGCTGACTTCCGCGCCGGATGCCAATACGACCATCTCAATTGCCTCCAATGACTCGACCGAGGGAACAGCTTCAACTTCCAACCTCATTTTCACCCCCACCAACTGGAACATCCCCCAAACCGTCACTATCACCGGAATTGACGATACCATTGTCGACGGCGCGATTTCTTACAGCATCAATTTGGCCGCGACGAGCACCGACCCGCGTTACAATGGCTTGCCAATTTCCAGCGTTTCGCTAGTGAACCAAGATAACGATGTGTTGCCAACGAAGTTCTATACGGTGGATGATGGCTCCACGAATCGAACCTTTGAATACGCTGCAAACGGAACATCGATCGAAAATTACACTCTCAACACCGGCAACGCCGCCCCGCGCGGCGCCGCTAGCAATCTTGCGGGCGACAAAGTTTGGGTGATCGATGCCAATAAAACGGTTTACGTTTACAACAACAGCGGCGCTTTGCTTGGCTCCTGGAGCGCAGGCTCACTCGCTTCAAATGCCACCGTTGAAGGCATCGCGACCAACGGCATCGACATCTGGCTCATTGATGCCCAGCAAGACCGAGTCTATCGCTATACCGGCGCGGCCTCTCGCCTCTCAGGAACTCAGACTGCAGCCAGCAACTTCGCACTCAATTCCTCTAACACCAGCCCCAAAGACATCGTCACCGATGGAACAAGTATCTGGGTCGTTAACGATTCGTCGACAGACACGGTATTCAAATACAACCTATCCGGATCGCTACTCGGAAGCTGGACGATCAGCACTGCCAACAGTGCTCCGACTGGCCTAACAATTGACCCCAGCGGTGCGAGCCAGAGCATTTGGATCGTCGATTCGGGCACGGATCGCGTTTACGAATACACCAATAGCCGCTCCCGAACTTCCGGAAGCCAATCCGCCGCTCTCTTCTTCGCGCTTGCGGCCGGCAACACGAACCCTCAAGGAATTGCCGATCCGCCGCCTGCAGCTAGTGGAGTTCCAGCAGATACTAATGTTCAACATTCCGCCACAGCCAACTTCGCCAGCGACGAAGACTTGATTGACTCTTTGGCGAAGAACTCTCTTTCGCGTCAAGCTGAGACCTCTACAAATTCGCGAACGATAACTTCAGACGCACTTTTCGCGAGCTCTCAATCGGCGCTTTTCAATGCTGATGGCGATACTTCTACGCTTTCACAGTCGAATGGAAAGGGAAAAGCCGCCATCAAGAAACTGCGCCAAATCTAACCGCTAACTTCAACCCCCAAGAAGCAAAAGCGGAACGCCAATAGAAGGCGTCCCGCTTTTATTGTTTGATCACCAAGGCTTCGATCACCAAGGCTTACGGTACATCCGTATTCCCCTGGATCGTCACCGTCAGATTGACCGTTGACGTTAAAGTTCCGTCGCTAACCGTATAAGAGATTACATCGAATAAGGTCTGCCCATCATTGAGTGCGTTCACCGTGGCATTTGCATCGTTAACCAGATAGGTAAATGAGCCATCGGCCTTGATATGGAAGGTGCCAAAGTCGCCAGGGACATCGGTATCCACCGCACCGGGAAGGCCATCGACTTCCGTTACATTTTTCGTCGGCCCATCAGGGTCAGTATCGTTGTCGAGGACATTACCGACTGCCGGCGCTCCCGTATCCTCCGTCGCCTCCGCAGTGTCGGCAACGCCGCCAGGTCCGTCATTCACCGGAGTCACGTTGAACGTGAGGGTGTTGGCCGATTGATCAAGATCAACGCCGCCGTTCGCCGTCCCGCCGTTATCTTGCACTTGGAACAGGAACGTGGCGATCGCATTTCCATTGGCATTGCTGGCCGGCGTCCAAATCAATAATCCGCCAGTGATGTCGGCAAGCGAGACGATCTGGTTCAAAGTGACATCCACGCCATTTAGTTTGAGGCTTCCGGCGCCGGGAATCGTCGTGATCTTGACGGCCGTCAGCGTGTTGGCCGGGGTGTCATTCGCATCACCAAACCCAAAATCGGCCGCCGTGAGCGCATACGCCGTATCCTCATCGGTCGTAATGGTCTTATCCGTTCCTGTCGGAGCGTCGTTCACCGCAGTGACATTGAACGTGATGGTGTTGGCAGTTTGATCAAGGTCAACCCCACCATTGGCCGTTCCGCCATTATCTTGCACTTGGAACGTAAACGTGGTGATCGCGTTGCCATTTGCGTTGCTGGCTGGCGTCCACTTCAGTAGTCCGCCAGTAATGTCGGCGACCGCGATCAACTGATTCACGGTGACGGCAACGTTGTTGAGCGTGAGGCTGCCGGTGGTGGGAAGCGTCGTGATTTTGACTGCCAATAGAGTATTGGCGGGCGTGTCATTCGCATCACCAAAGCCAAAATCGGCCGCCGTAAGCACATAGGCCGTATCTTCATTGGTGGTGATGGTCTTGTCCGCACCGGTCGGCGCGTCATTGACCGCGGTCACGTTGAAGGTGATCGTGTTGGCCGATGCACCAAGATCGACGCCACTATTTGCCGTTCCGCCGTTA
>JBKJSI010000346.1:0-15585 GCA_046595915.1 Pirellulaceae bacterium | reverse complement strand
GATAGGGATATTCGTCGCTTAATTTGCCGTCTTTGGCTAGTTCGTCGGCTAGGTGTTTTGCTCGTGCGACGACGTAAGGGTTGGTCGACTTGAGATCGGCGTCGAGTTCGGTGCGGTTTGGAACGTGGGCGAATTTTAGTGGGGCTTCCAAATAGTTCGCCGTGAAGCTTGATGAAACCTTGGTCATTGGCGCGGCGACGGCGTCGGTGACGGCTCGGGCAAGTGCGGCGCCGTGGATGGCGGCGAGGTCGGTTGCTCTACGGGGGATGGGGTTTTGATCGGCGCCGCAGCCGGCGGTGAACAGGGCGACTGCGCCGGGGAAGGCTTTTTCGATTTCGATTTGGGCATAGCCGGGGTAATCGCCGCACCACTGGTAGCCATCGAGGACGGTGGCGTGACAGGCGTATCCAAAGACAATCGCGAGGGGCTCGCCATTGAGATTTCTCGCAACCAGCACTGGCACGTCGTGATCAAACGGGCCGACGAGGCGGCCTTTTGCGCGAAGTTCGGGGACTGCGCCTTCGCCATTGTTGCGGCGGTTGACGGCAAAGGTCGAAAGGCCATGGCCGAATTGAAGTGTCGCGGGCGCGCAAAGTCCTTTGGCTTTCTTTACCGCTTCGCTGCACCATTCCTCTAGCTGCTTGGCGTAGGCGAGGATCTTTTCTTGCTCTGGTGCGGGGACGATATCGAGATGCATTGGCCGCAAATTTCCAGCGACGACGGGACCGCTATGGGTGTGACTGGTGGCGATGATTACATTGGCCAGCGGCAAGTCATGTTCTTTGGCGATGCGCTCGCGAATTGCTAAGCCGAGCATTCGATCGACGCCGACGACATCGAGCGTGATTAGGGCGGCTTGCTTTCCTGAGCCATCTCGCAGCCAAAGGGCTTTGGCCCAGAGCTCCGTGAGTTTTCCTTCGGCGGGCTTGGTTCGCGAGGCGTAGCCCGCCATCCACATTGGCTTTTCGGGCGTGATGACTACTGAGGCCGCGCCGGCGCACCAATCTTGGGCGAACGCGGGCGATACGCAAACGACGAAAAACGCAATTGCGACGACGAACTTCATGGGCGGGATTCACGGGCGGGGTTGGGAGAGGCAGGTTTGCTTCCCCAGAATTGTCCGCCCGGGATGGCGCCGAAACAAGATGCTGGTTGGACCAAGCGAGAAGGTTGTTAGTCTCTTCGGCGCTGGTTGCCCATGACGATCATGACGTAATACAAAACGGTGAGCACCGATTGGAGCGTTGCGGCAACGTACGTCAACGCGGCTGCATTGAGTACTCGATTTACTGCGCCCATTTGTTGTGGTGCGACGATGCCCAGTTGTTGGAGCGCCCATTTGGCGCGGCTGCTGGCGTCGAATTCGACGGGCAAGTTCACGAGTTGAAAAACCGCCGTCATGCTAAATAGCCCGATGCCGAGCCAAGGGAGCATTCGAAGGCCAAAGCCCACGCCGATCATAATCAGCACAATGCCAATCGGGCTGCCGAAGTTCGCTAACGGCACCGCGAGGTTGCGAATGCCCATCAGTGAGTAGCCGGTCGCATGCTGCATTGCGTGGCCGACTTCGTGCGCGGCGATGCCCACTGCTGACATGGAATTGGAGCTATAAACCTCACTGCTGAGACGCACTACGCGCGCAGAGGGGTCGTAGTGGTCCGAGAGTTTTCCAGGGACCGACTCGATCGGGACATCTTGCATCCCATTGGCGTCGAGAATTTTTCGGGCGGCCATGGCGCCGCTCATGCTCGCGCCGATTTGATTGCCGGCGGCATAGGCGCTGCTCACCATCCACTGCGCGATCATGGCCAAGAGCATCGCGGGGCCGATGAAGACGAAGTACCAGGGATCGAAGTACATGCCGTAACCGAGGCCGAAACCTCCTAACAAAAACGATGTGTCCACGTTGATGAAACTCCTAACAATCGCCCGTTCGCGATTGACGGGGGTTTGAATTAAGATCGAGGGTTTGCCGATCGCTCAGGTTCGAGCGTTTTGGCAGCCCCTTTGACCGCTGAATTGTAGTGCAAGGTTTATGCCATCGAATCCGGATTGCGGTAAATATTGGAGCGATAACGGCTTACGCAGGCGCGCGCAGGCGCAAAATGCGAAAAAGCTCACCATTTGGCGCCAAAACGCTAGTCGAATTTTTGGCCTATTCCTTCTTGCCGCAGCAGTGACGATTGGAGTTGCCGGGTGCAAAGAAGTTGCACCGGAGCCAAAAAAGCCCGCTGTCGATCCCACGACCGTCAGCTCCGAGGCGAGGCGTGATCGGGTTGACCGTGTCCTCGATGCGACTTTTGTTCGCCCGCTCGATCTGAAAGTGCATGCGGCCTGGCAAATTGTCCATGGCGCGATGGCGTTCAAGAAGGCGTATCAGGTTCGCAATGGGAACGAATCGGTTTTCATTCTTGATTACCTGCTCAAGGGCGGCGCGATGTCGGGTTGGACTTTCGCGCCGGGCGTGGTGCTCGATCCGGCGACGGGCCATCGCGGGCTGATCAGCATCATGGAACCCGGCAGCAAAAGTGGCCAAGGGCACGCTGATCAATGGCTTGGTTATCTTTCCAATTGCGGTTTCGCGTTAAGTGATCCGATCACGAGCGGCGGAGTAAACTACACCTTTGAAGATTACGTTCGTCAGATTGAATGGGACGTTCCGCAGAATGCGATTAAGGAATATAGCTGGACGCTGATGTCGCTGACTGCCTATAGGCCGACAAGCTATTCTTGGAAGGCATCCGATGGCGAGATCTGGAACATCGAAAAGCTTCTCGAGATTGAACTTGATCAGGTCGACACGGAACGATTGAGTATTGGCGGACCTTGCGGCGGAACGCATCGTCTCTTTGGCATCGCGATCACGCTGAAGAGACATGTCGCCCAAGGTGGTGAAATGACCGAGGTTTGGAAGCGTGCTCAGCAAGAGATTGATGCCGCGATTGAACTCGCCCGAACGCATCAGAACGCTGATGGTTCGCTTTCGACGAATTTCTTTACTGGCCGCACCGGAATCTCTGAGGACTTGGGACAAAACCTCCATGCGACTGGACACACTTTTGAATTTTTGGCGATCGCGCTACCCGACGATCGCTTTGACGAGCCTTGGTTCAACCTCGCGGCGGATTCGCTTTGTGGAATGTTCGAGGATGGCGCTTCGTTAGATCTCGAATGCGGCGCCCTCTATCATGCGGCGCATGGGCTAGTCGTTTATCGCGAACGCAAATGGGGCAAACGGCCCTTCGGCGGGATTGAAATTGCGGGGACTAATTTTGTGGGGCCGGCTGATTCTGCGCCCAAAAGCGAAGGCGACGCCTCTAAAGTGACGCCGCGAGACGCAGCCAAGTAGCTGCGTTTGAAGCGGTTTGCCAAGGTCGCCGTCTCCCCGCAGTGCTTCGCGGCGCGTAAGCTACCGCTATCTAACTTCCTCGCTGGCGCCTCTTTTGAAGGTGTACTTATGTCGCCGCGTCGTCTCGTTCTCCTTCTGACTTTGCCCACGCTTCTCTTGGGCTCCTTTGCAACTGGCCTTTTGGCTCAGTCCGAATCGGCTACCAAGAAAGGGCCCCCTGTGCTCATTCCCCGCGAGACTCTCTTCGGCAATCCCGAAAAAGCTCAGGCCAGGCTCAGCCCGGATGGCAAATACATTTCCTACATTGCGCCGGTCGATGGCGTGCTCAATGTGCATGTGGCGCCGATCAACGATTTCGAAAACGCCAAAGTCATCACTAAAGATAAGAAACGAGGAATCAGGCAGCACTCTTGGGCTCACACCAGCAAGCATGTGCTCTATGTACAAGATAACGATGGTGACGAGGACTTTCACGTTTACAGCGTCGACCTCGCCAGCGGTTCGATCAAAGACCTGACGCCGATCGAGAAGATCGCCGGGCAGATCGAAGCCGTCAGCGAAAAATTTCCCGAAGAGATCATTGTTGGCATCAATGATCGCGGCGAACGCCACTATCACGATCTTTACAAAGTAAACGTGGTCACCGGCGAGCGAAAAATGCTCCTCGAAAATCCAGGCCTCGCGGGCTTTGTCATCGACGATGATTTTCGCCCTCGCATCGCAGTCAATATTCTGCCCGATGGCGGCCAAGAATGGCTTTTGCCCGAGGAAGGTGGCAAGTGGAAGTCGTGGCAAAAAGTGAGCTCCATGGATGGCCTCAACACCGCGCCAGCGGGATTCGATAAGACCGGCGATATTCTCTATCTCGTCGACAGCCGAGGGCGCAACACCGCCGCACTCAAAACCGTCGAACTCAAGACCGGCAAGGAAGCGATCGTCGCTGAGGATGCCAAGGCCGATATCGGCGGTGCGATGACACATCCCACGAAGAAAACGATTCAGGCAGTCAGTATCGATTATTTGCGGGAAGAGTGGCGAATTCTCGATCCCGAATTCGGCAAAGACTATGACAAGGTGCGAAAAATTGCCGAGGGGGATATCAGCATCGGCAGTCGCACGCTCGACGACAAACTCTGGACCGTGACTTTCTCATCCGATCGCGCATCGCCGAAGGTTTACCTCTTTGATCGCGAAAAGGGCACGTCGAAATTCCTCTTCTCCGCTCGCAAAGAGCTTGATTCACTACCACTGGTGAAGATGCATCCGGTGGTGATCAAATCGCGCGATGGGCTCGACTTGGTTTCGTACTTATCGTTGCCCCTCGACTCCGATGCGAATGGCGATGGCAAACCCGAAAAGCCACTGCCGCTGATTCTCAATGTCCATGGCGGCCCTTGGGCGCGCGATAACTGGGGCTATGACCCAGAGCATCAGCTACTCGCCAATCGTGGCTATGCGGTGCTGAGCGTCAATTTCCGTTCGTCGACGGGCTTCGGCAAGGAATTCACCAACGCGGGAAACCGCGAATGGGCCGGCAAGATGCATGACGATTTGCTCGACGCCGTCAAATGGGCAGTCGACCAAAAAATCGCTCAAAAAGACAAAGTGGCGATCATGGGCGGCAGCTACGGCGGTTATGCCACGCTCGTCGGCCTCACTTTTACGCCGGATGTATTTTGCTGCGGCGTCGATGTGGTTGGGCCTTCTAACCTGGTGACACTGCTCGACAATCCGCCGCCTTACTGGATGCCGCAGATGCCGGTCATGCAGCAGCGAGTCGGTGACTACACAAGCGAAGAAGGCAGAAAATTCCTCGAATCTCGCTCGCCGCTATTCAAAGTCGACTCGATCGTGAAGCCGCTCTTTATCGCCCAAGGCGCAAAAGATCCTCGCGTTAAACAGCAAGAGGCCGATCAAATCGTCAAAGCGATGAACGATCGAAAGATTCCAGTGACGTATATGCTTTTCAGCGATGAAGGGCACGGCTTCGCTCGCCCGCAAAATCGCTTCGCTTACTATGCCGCCGCCGAGCAATTCCTCGCGAAGATTCTGGGCGGCCGCGCAGAGCCGATTGGCAAGGCATTTGAAGGCTCTAACTTCACGGTGCCCGCTGGCAAGGATGGAATTCCTGGCTATGAACAAGCGGGCGGCAAGTAGTCACGCCAGGGTCGTTGCAGGTCAGGTTAAACCGCTTAATGAGGCCATGAGAACAGGCATGTCGAGTTCCAAGTACTTTGTCACGCCCGCCGAGTGTGCGACACGGGAAATTTTCCCGGGAGTCCAGATCACCGCGATGGGCGGGCAGCAGATGATGATCTCGCGCGTCGATCTCAAGCCGGGGAGCGTTGTCGAGCTTCATTCCCATCCGCATGAGCAAATGGGAATGCTTGTGGAAGGAGAAATGACCTTCACGATCGGCGATGAAACAAGATCACTCAAGAAGGGCGAGATGTGGCGGATTCCTGGCAATGTGCCGCACACCGTGACTGCCGGGCCCAATGGAGCCCTAGCGATCGATATTTTCCATCCGGTCCGCGAAGATTATCTATAGCACTTTGCCGCCAACAATTTGGGATTAACGGGCGGCGTAAGCGCGGTTAGAAACAATTGGCGGCGCCTGTTTCTCAACGGGGTAGTCATATTCTCCCGCCAACTTGCTGGCGTATTTTGCCCCGCATTTTCCCTCGCCAACCATGACAACTCGTTCGATTTCCGCAGCGTTCATCCCCGCAGCAATGCAACGCGTTTTGACTCTCGCTAATAAACTTGAGCGAACGATCGAGCGGACCGTTAAGAGCAACATCCCAAAGATCACTGCGCCTGCGGTAGTGCTCACCGCAATAATGGCAATCACGGCGCCTGGTTGCATTGCATTTTGCTCAAGCATTTGTATTTTCCCATCCTCGATTAGCGTGCGGCGACAACTGGCGGAATCGGTTTTTGCAGGGGATGCGCGAATTCATACCCTTGTTGATTGTTGGCTTCGACGGTATTTGCCTTAACTCCCACAACTCGTTCGATGTCGCGCGGATTGAGCCCGCATTCGAGGCACTTCATCTTGAGCGCGGTCTCGCGCTGAATTTGATACATCTTGCGCACGGTCGACAAAAACATGCCGACAATCGTGATGCCTGCGATGCAGCCAAAAAATACCGCCATTGCAGCTTCCTCTCGCATAATGAATTTCCTCTGCTTCGCTTAACGTGCGTTTTAGGCAACGTGCTGGGGAATTTGTTTTGCAGGTGGAATACGCATTGCTCGCCGCGATTCTCGGGCAACCTTCTTGCTCTCGCCATCTTCTTCGACAGTCTTGCCTGCCCAAATCACTCGCTCGATTTCCTCAGCGGAATGGCCCGCTTCGATCATTCGCAATTTGAGTTCGTTGTTCTTGCAGAGTTCTACCCAGGAGTAGAAGTAGTGCATCGCCGCCCAAAGCGTGACACACGAAAGGCCGCCAATAATGGCCACTGCGGGAATGAACTTTTCAGTATGTAGCAGCGACTGCATCATCGACTCGGAGGCCGCAGTCTGTCCCAAGAATAGAAAAAAGGAGCCCATAGCGATCAATCCCCCGCGAAATTCAATCGGCCTAGCCAAGGCTGCGTAAGTGCAACCAAGTCGCCCGCTGAAACACTCTTCGCGATCGGGCGGGCGATATTGGCCGTTAGCTCCAAAATAACGCGACTACCGCTCGATTTCCTCTTCTTTTGGCTGAGGTAGGAAGAAAGTCATGAGGTGGATGACGATGTAAATCGCCAAAGCGAGCCCGGCGGCAACCAGCGCGACCATCTTGGCTGACTCGGCGGCTGCGGCTGGCCCCTCCCCGGAGGGGGCGAGGGCATTCGCGGTGAGCAGCGTCACACCGCATAGCGAAGTCCCAATCAGACGACCTCCAATGTTCATCGCAAAGCTTTCGCCTGTGCCGCGAAGGTGTACTGGATAAACCAACGGCAGATAGTTGCCCCAAAAGCTGAACTGCGCAACCGTGAAGAGGCCAACAAAAAAGATGCCTACGTGAAATACGGTAAAATCCCAATTCTCCATGTGCAATGCGGGCAGGTTCACGCTAAACAACGTCGGGTTGCTGTGCGATGCATACCAAAAGACCACCGGAGTGATCAGCAGTCCCGGAATCGTAAAGAAGCGGAGGAGATTGCGCCGGCTCGCGAACCAGAGCGCTACTATGGAAAAGAGAAATCGACCGCAAAGCCCACCGACTTCCTGGACCTTGGTGATGTCGCCTCCATATTTACTAATCGCTTCGCGCCGTGCTGCGCCAAGCACCCGTTCGCGCGGCGTCGGCGGCGCCTTGCCGTTAGGGTCAGCTTTGGGGGGCGCGGCTTTTCCCGCGTTCGGGTCATTTTTTGAACCCAAAGCGTCAGTCGCCGGTTTTTTAGCGGTCGCCGCTTTCGCTTCCGCCTCTTTGATGCGACCTTCGAGCTTCGGATCCTTCAGCGCCGCTTCTATCTTTTCCTTGGCTTGTGGAAACCAAGGAACAATTTCCTGAATCTGTTGGATGGCGCCGAACGCAATTCCATAGCTACAGGCAACCATAATCGTTGTAACGATGGTGGTGGTTTTCAGTTGTGGAGAAAATAACTGTGCGAAACTGGGGCGTTTTAGCGTCCCCGCTTCCCGTTTGGCGTGCCAAGCGGGTGACTCTGGCAAAAAGGGGCGGATCAGGATGAGCGGAATCGCTGGGAGAATTCCGGACATGAGCATATAGCGCCAATCGGCGTGGGCGTTTTCGACGGCGATTTTGCCAATCGGTAGAAAATCGGGAATCGCTAGGGCAGGCAATGACAACTTGTTGTCAAAAATGATTCCGTAGACAATTGCGGCCAAGATGCCACCGATCGAGGAGAAAGCTTGGGTGTAGCCAAGCACGCGCTCGCGTTGCGTGGGATTGGGGAAGAGCTCGGCAAGCCAGGCGACGGCTGCCACGAACTCGACGCAAACGCCGATGAAAATCAAGCAGCGCAGAAAGAGCAACATGTAGATGTTCGTGGAATAACCGGCCAAAAAGGCGGAAACGGCATAGAGAATAATCGACCAAGTCAAAACGCGACGCCGGCCAAGTCGATCGGTCAGATAGCCACCCAGAAGTCCAAACGTTCCGCCAGCCAGAGCGGGAACGAAAAAGAGCATGTAGCGCCAGAACCTCGCTAAGTCTTGATTTTGGGCCGCGCCCGGCACGAGTTCGCCGATGGCGCCCTTGGCAATGAGCGGCAACATCAACAGTTCATAGATGTCAAACGCAAAGCCAATCGACGCGATGGTGCAGATGAGCCAATGAACGGAGGACATTTTGACCGGATCGGGAACAGCGGCTTTCGACATCAGGACGAACTCCATGGCGAGCAAATCGAGGGCGGGCCGGTTTGGCGAGTAGATCGCAGAGAGGACATTATTTAGTGGCGGCGATCGGCCCCCTATTGGAGCGTCAGGTCGACCGCGCCGCCAGACCGCTGATGCCTTGTTTCATCGCCACAAGGGCCGTGATTCGGCTGTCAAATTGCCAATTCGTGATAGAATTGAAGGGCTAAAGGAAGTTGCCTCCGTCGGGGCGCCGCGAACGAGGGACGTTGGTCCATGAGTCAAACACGCGTCGGAGAATTTGTCGTCGAGGAGCGGCTCGATGGCGCGACGCGTACCTACCGGGTTTCGCACGCTGAATCAGGGCACCCTGCGGTCATCAAGTTTCTTTCCCGTCGACTCGCCAATAGCCCCGCTTCGCGACAGGAACTTGTTCGCGAAATCGAAGGCCTCAAGTCCCTCGCGCATCCAAACCTCGTTCGCTGCTTCGGCGGCGGACGGCATGAAGTTGATCCTTACCTCGTCTACGAGTTGGTCGAGGGAGAGTCAATTAATTGGATGCTCCAACGTCGTGGTCGAGTGCCATGGGAACTTGTTGTCGACTACGGCAAACAAATCTCCGCAGCTCTGCACGTTGCCCATGAAAAGGGTTTTACGCATGGGGAGCTCACGCCGGAGCGATTGATTCTCGCAAAGGATGGCTCCGTGAAGATCATGGATGTTCGCCGCTTACGTGGCGAAGACGAGCATGGCGGCGAATGGGCGCAGCGTCGTCCCGCCGATTTGGCTTATGTCGCGCCGGAGCGGGTAGCCCATCGCGCGGCGCGTTCCGTGCAAAGCGATCTTTATTCACTTGGCTGCATAATGTATGAGATGCTGACAAGCCATCCGCCGTTTGTCGGAGAGACCGCACAAGAGGTTCTCGCTGCTCATCTCAAGCAGCCGCCAACGCGAGTCGGTCAGGAAATTTTGGACTGTCCTGTCTGGCTCGACATACTCATTCAGCAGCTACTCGAGAAAGACCCAGCCAAAAGGCCGAAGACCGCGGCCGCCGTTTATTACGCGCTGAAAGAGACTGAAAAAAAAATGTCGGAAGCGGGGAGCGTCTCCGCGCATGCAATGACCGGCGCAGTGGGTTTCAATCCGCTGCGAGTGAAAGTCGATCCCGAGCTAAAGAAGATCGTCCAGCCGAAGAAAAGGAAAAAACGCGAGGAAGGAGAAAAACCAGCGATTTACGAGCAAGCTTGGTTCTTGGTCCTTTGCCTGCTGGCAGTCGCCTCGGTAGTCACCTGGTTGCTCTGGCCGCTTAACGAAGCCCAACTCTTCGCCAAAGCGGAGAGATTAATGAAAGATCCGGTTCAGCATGAATCGGCTCGCACGCAATATCTCGAACCGCTACTCAAACGTTTTCCTAATGGCGAGCACGCCGCGAAGGCGCAGGAATATCTGGACCGGATCGAGACTGATAAAGCCGAGGCTCGAGTTCGCAACAAGGCGAACATGGGACGTAAAGCGACCTGCGAAGGCCAAAAGCTGTGCGCAGAGGCATTCACGCTCGAACAATTTGGCGATCAGGAAACCGCCCTCGAGAAATATGAAGGGATTGTCGAGCTTATCAAACCGGAAGGCGAAGACGCTCAGTATGTGAAGCTCGCCAAGCGAAAGATCAAGGAGATCAAGGAGTCGCCCCAAAAAGCCCCGCCGCGCGAGGAGTTTTTGAAAAACGTGCTCGATGGCGTCGAAACCCTGCTCGCCTCCGGCGATCGCGATAAGGCGAAGGAAAAGGCCGAGAGTATCATTTCGCTTTATTCAGGCAACAAGACCCTGGCGCCGCTCGTGAAGCGGGCGGAAGAGATTTTGAAACTGATCGAGACCGGCGATAAGCCGAAAATCGGCGAAACTGGGGATGCGCCGCCGCCGGAAGAACCAAAATAGAAATTTCCTCCGAGACTTGTAAGGAATTATCCTCGGGCGGCACTAATAGACCAAATGCTCATGCTGCCCGACGTGGAAATCGACGACCAAACGCTTGTTCGCCGGTTTCAGGCCGGGGAAACGCAGGTCTTTGACCTCATCGTCGAGCGGCATTTTGAGCCGATCGGCCGCCTAGTCGCCCGGCTCTTGGCCTGGCGGGGCGAAGTGCAAGATGTGGTGCAAGAGACGTTCATCGTCGCGTTCGAAAAGCTCGCCCAATTCGAGGGACGCAGCCAACTTCGAACGTGGCTATCAACGATTGCACTGCGAACCGCGCGTCGCTCCCTTCGCATGCGGCGTTTTCAGTTTTGGAAAAACGATGCGGAGATTTCGTTCGAGCCCGAGTGCGAACTCGAAAGTCGCGAGCGAGCCGAAAAGGTTCGCTCCGCAGTGAGGGCGCTAGGCGATTCGCTGCGAGAGGTCGTGGTGCTCCACTACCTCGAAGGTGAGTCGATTCAAGCTACCGCCGAAATCCTTGGCCTTCGTGTGAATACCGTTGAAGTGCGCCTGCACCGAGCCCGAAAACTGCTCGGCGAATCCCTGGAAGGGCAGATATGAGTCGTGACTCCCGACAAATGGATCGCTCTCCAGAAAGATTTGCCGAGCAGCTTTCGGAACTCGATGCCGGCATGCAAATTGAGCAGCCGAAAGTCGATTGGGGCAAGGCCGTCGCGAAGCGCCGCGTCCAAAGGCAGATGGCGACTTCGATCGCGGGTTCATTGGTCGTTTTAGGCCTAATTGCTCCGGCGGTTTGGTTTGCGAATCAACCCGCGGAACCTATCAAAGGCGGAAAACCATCGGGCGCGGAGCTTGCAGAGAACAAGGAAGAAGTTCGCGCCGCTGCAGAGCGAGAAATAATTGCCTTTGATCGCGAGCTTTCACAACTCAATCGAAGCATCGCTTCCATTAACCGCCGGGAGCGTAGTCGCAAAGCGCATTCGAAATTGACGAAGCTGCTCAAAGCGGCTCCGTCAACGAAGAGTGGATTTTCCGACCCAGTGGAAGAAGGCGCGTTGGTAATGCTGGCCGCTGCTGAGAAAGCGGTGCAGAAGCATGGTAGGGATGCCGGGATGGCGCTCTACCGCCGAGTGGTGGAAATTTTTCCTGAAACCCGCAGCGCGGAAATCGCGCGGCGGAATTTGATGTAAACCTTATTTTTGGTTTGGAAAGAGGAGAGGCGTTATGCATTGGAAGTTTGGAATCGGCTCGATGCTGGTAGCGGCTTTGACGGCGTTACCGTTTATCGCGGGCGCTCAAGATTCAAAGTCGGAGAAACAGGATCTGATCAAGCGGCAACTCGCCATGGTTCGCGAGGAGCAAGCGGAAATATCGAAGTCACTCCTGAAGCTGATCGATGAGCATGGCACTCTTGTCATGTCGCGCGATCGGATTCTCGAGGAGCTAACTCAACTAGAGGATGACGGATGGAATTCGCGGGTGGAACGCGAACAGATGTCGATTCGCTCGGAAGTGCTTCGCGACCGATTGAAGGTGATGGTGTCCGCCGCGAAGGAAGGCGAGGCTAAGGACGAAGTGGGAAGTCTTTTGGAAAAGAAACTTGCTCTCGCTAACTCCAAGAAAAATCGAATCGAAGCCTTGCTCAAGAGCGGCACCGCCCCAAGTTCGGAACTTGAGGAAGCTGAGTCGCTTGTCACCGACGCCCAGCTTGCACTCGCTCAGCATCGGGAACAACGCAAGCAGTCGCCTGAAGCTGAAGAGATCAAATCGGTTTCAAGGGAACTAGCCGATATGGAGTCCGATGTCATTGTGAAGGAGAAAACCGCTTTGATCTGTATGAAACGGTCGGACGAATTAAAGAAATCGTTGCTGAAGACGTCGGACTACAGCGATCTGGAGCGAACGGAGCAATCACTCACCCGACGGAGAGAGCATTGGGAACAGAAGCTGTTAGACCTCGAAACCGAGGAATTTGAGGCGCCGCCGAAAGTGGGCAAAAAGGAATAGTCCAATCGAACTGAAGAGGCGCGGAAAAGGGAGCGTGACGGTGCTCCCTTTTTTCGTTTCTTGGAATTTCGCCGTGCCGATAGGTACCATATTGAAGTGCTGAAAGCCCTTCCATTTCGGCGGACGTGACATGGCTGACCTCAAAGATCCGCGATTGATTTACGTGAAGGGCAGTTTGTTTCTGCTCTCGGGTTGCCTTGCCGGAGGCATGCTCCTGGCGGAGCGGCTTGATTTACGCACTGGGTTTCTCCTGGCGATCGCGATTTGGTGTTTCGCTCGGGCTTACTACTTTGCTTTCTATGTGATCGAACACTATGTTGACCCGTCGTACAAATTCGCGGGACTGATTGATTTCGCGAAATACCTGATCTGGGGCCGACCCAACCAACCGCGGGCGCGATGAGTTATGAGTTCCGAGATTCCATCCGAATCGGCGCCACCTGCGCTCCCCTTACCGATTTCACTGCCAGCGTTTCCTGAGATCCCTATTGCGAGCGAAGCGGGGTCATTTGCACCGCCCCTTACGCATTTTGCGACTCCATTCCCCGTGAAGGCGCCCAAACCCGCGCCGGGCATCTTGATTTCGTTTTGCTGGTTTCTGGCGTTGATTGGCGCTCAGATCGCATTCGCAATCGTTGGCATTATTGTGCTGATCGCCATGGCCGCTGCGAGCGGCGAACCCGTCGACTTTGCCAAACTCGACGAAACGAAATGGGGCGGGCTCATTCTCTTGGCTTCGAGCCAATTCGCCACCGCTTTTACGGCTCTCGTTGCCGCTTTTGTTCATGCGCGGAAGAACTATGTCGAACGTCTTCAACTTGCGCTGCCGCGCGCACGTCATTGGGCATTTGGCTTGCTGGCGGTGATTCCGGTTTCGATCCTCTCGACCGAAGCCGCCGTGATCATGGGCCAAGTCGATGGTTTCTCGCTCAAGTATCTGGAGGAGTCGGTGAAGGGAATCAATGCGATCCCCTTTCCCGCCGTGCTTCTGTTTGGCTGCGTTTTTCCCGGGTTATTTGAGGAATTACTTTTTCGCTCGGTGATGGGGCGCGGCATGACGCAGCGGAATGGACTGTGGATCGGAATCGGCTTCGCATCGCTCTTTTTCGGCATGGCGCATATTGTGCCTGCGCATCTCGTTGGCGCCGGGGTCATCGGTGTTTTCCTGCATCTTGCGTTTATAAATTCGCGTTCCTTCTGGGTGCCGGTCTCGATGCATGTTGTCAATAACGCGATGGCCTTCACGCTCAGTCGATACCAGGAACTCTTGCCGATACCCGGGTACACCAGCGAACTGGGTGGAGACGAAGTCGTCCACGCTTCGCCGCAGCTGCTTGCTACGGCGTTTTTCGCAACGCTGGTGCTTTTTGTTTGCTGGCGACATTTTCGCTCGCCGCCGTTATTCGAAGGTCAGCCAGTTTCAGCGATCGAGTCGCCGAGGAAGCCCTCGGTCGGTCTCGGTTGGCTTTTGGCGATTGGCGTACTTCTCACCCAGGCATTCCTTGTAATGGCGCTGGTTTCATCGATCGCAAAGGCCTAAGTTTTCCCGGTCCATTTATTCCGGTTTTTCTGCTAGCAGCGAAAGAACTGCTTTCGCGGATCAAGGCCGCCGAATCCTTCTCTGACGCGCATCCTGCTTGCATCGGCACGGGAGCGGTTCGGAGGGCTTGGCGATGGTGCGAAACTGGATTTGGTTGGCGACCGCTATCGGTCTGGCAAGCTTTGCGGGCTGCAAATTCCCTGAGGTGCAGGCGCGCGTGAACGCGACGGTGCGGCCCGAATTCCCTAGCGTGGGCAATTCCGGTCCTGTTCATGGCATGACGATTGAGGAAGAGCCTTGCGCGGAGTCCACCATCGCGCTGATCGACGTTGATGGTCTGCTGCTAAATCAAGACATTTCGGGGCCCATGGCGGCTGGGGAAAACCCGGTTTCGCTTTTCACCGAGCGGCTCGATGCGGCGGCGAGTGATCCTTCGGTTTGCGGCGTGGTGATTCGGATCAATAGCTACGGCGGATCGGTGACGGCTTGCGACATGATGCGATATGAGCTCTTGCGGTTTCGCGAAAAGAAGGGCGTGCCGGTTGTTGTTTCGCTGATGGACGTTGGAACGGCGGGCGCCTATTACCTCGCCTCGGCTGGCGACATTGTTCTTGCGCACCCGACCACGGTCACGGGCGGTGTTGGCGTTATTCTCAATGTCTACAACTTGACTGACATGCTGCAGCAGCAGAACATTACGCCGATTCCTGTGAAGTCGGGCGCCCACATTGATATGGGGACGCCGATCAAGGAGCTCGACGAGGACAAACGGGCGCTGCTGCAGGCGATGGCGGATGAGTTTCATGAGCGGTTCAAATCGGCCGTTACCGCTGATCGCACGAAGATTGATGCGAATGATGAAACCAATTTCGACGGCCGCGTTTTCTCGGCGAGCGAGGCGAAGAAACGAGGCTTTATCGACGAGATCGGCTACCTCGATCAGGCGATCGAAACGGCGAAGCAGCAGGCGGGGATGTCGAGTGCGGTGGTGAAAATGTTCCATCGCTGCCATGACCGGCCCAATAACAAATATGCGGTTACTCCCAATACGCCGATTCAGGCGTCGCTTCTGCCGCTCAGCATTCCGGGGTATGACCGGACCAAGGTTCCTGCTTTCCTCTACTTGTGGCAGCCGGAGCCGACGATGGAGAAGCTTGGCGGGCGATAGTTCGCGGATGTAAAAAGGGCTTGTTTTTCCAAACTGGCTATCTGGCCAACCTGGCCACCTCACATCGAATTTGGCCAGATTGGAGCCATCGCAGCAAGATTGGAGTCCTCAAGGACTTACGGTAGAGGAATGCAAAAAAGGCTTGTTTTTCTTACATTGCCTAGCTGGACAGCGCCATGTTCTATTTATTTTCGTGACGTAAGTGGTTTGTCAATGAAGAGTTATTGATGTTGACGCGAGCTTGAAAAAGAGACGACCTTCCGTGTGCAAAAA
>JBKJSI010000326.1:0-3948 GCA_046595915.1 Pirellulaceae bacterium | reverse complement strand
CGTTGATCATTCGATCGGGACTTCGCCAGATGATTACTGATCTCGAATCTGCCAAGCTGGTAGGTATCTGCGTGGACCCGGATCCCGACGAAACCGGCGGGACAAGCATAAAAATAGCGGAGCTCAAAGTTCAGCTCGCCACCTGATCAGCACTTGCCGAACTCAAATGCTGGCAATAAGGTGCCGCGCAGTGCTCGATAACGATAGAGCATGACAAATTGGCGTGTCTCGCCAAAGAATAATCTAGGCGGCCTTTGAGATACGGGCCGGTGTGGTATGCAACGCAAAGGTTGGTGCTTGCGTCCGAGCGAATGTGGTGTAGTACGATAATGACGCTCCAAACCTTTGTCCGCGATGCTCAATTCAACCACGAGCTGCTTCCTGCTTCCTGGACCAATATTCCGACCCCGACAACCAATTTGATGTGCTATCCGTTTATCCGCCGGCGTGCTTGCGAGTAGCGACGGGGCCTCAGGATTTGGGTTGCACAAAATGACCATTTTTCACACACTGCCCGACCTTGCCTCTTAGCTACTTTTTCTTTTCACTAGCGCTGTAGTGTCGCGGCAGAACAACCCGGAATGTCGTGCCTTCGCCGGGTATAGATTCGACTTCCATACTCGCGTCCAGCAATTCGCAAAGGCGCTTAACGATGGAGAGCCCGATACCCTCGCCGCGAGCTTGATGGACTGGCCGCAGGTCTGGAGCATTGAGAAGAACGGCGACTGACACCGTCTGATCGGTGGAAGCAGTGTGCTGTTCGCAATTAGGCAGTTTTTCATCCACCTGCCGTGATTCCGTGGTTGCCCCTTGCAGCGCCTCGACCAGTGGAGCGCCAGGGCCAGCATGAATTCCTGGGCCGGTGTCTTGTACAAAAATCATCCAGCGTTTCGGATCATTATTGCGACTGTCTCCCCAGCCCAAGGTGACGCCACCCGCAGATGTGTATTTAAGGGCATTGAGGAGCAAGTTCTGGGCAATCCGCCGTATTTTTACCGTATCCCCTTCGACGGAAAGCGTACCCGGCCCATTCGCCTTGAGGAATAGATTCCGCTCGGTCGCCATCGGTTGAAGGTTTTCGAACAACTCCTTCAGCAGAACGGCTGCGTCGAACGGTTTCACATTGCGTAGCTCGTATCCTGCTTGCAAGCGCGCCAGGTCCATTACCTCGTCCAGCATCGAATTCAGGGACGAGACGCTCCTTTGAAGCAGACCCAGAAACTCGTCTCGCATCGCCTCTGGGACGGCAAACTGAGTGAGACCTGAGGTGACGTTATTCACAACTCCTACATTGCCGCGCAAGTCATGTGCGGCCTGCCGGAATAGTTCGGATCGCCGGCGTTCCAGTTCGCGCACTTCCTCCAGTGTTTGTTCCATGTCTCGGACATGCCCTACAGCTTCGATCTTTTCCAACTCGAAGTACTGCGTCGTGCTCTCGCTGACACCCTGACTGCACAATTCCGCTAGCGCCCGCCAGGCGGTCGGCATCACGTCCGGCTCCAGATCGGGATGCGCGGTGGAGTAGGTTGCAAGCTCGTCCACGAGGCACAAATGCAAGTGCCCCCATTCGCGAGTAACTTCCCGTAAGCGATAGCCTTGTTGCCATCGCTGCAAGCCGTGGCTGGCCGCATCCTCCTTTCGCTGCTGCTCCGATGCCACTCCTTCTGAGTGCGGCCAGTGGTGCAGCCGCTTCTCGAAAGCATTCAAGAGCTCGGGTATGTGGTCGTTGAACTGCGTGCGAGGGAGCGAAGATGGGGCAGTCAATTCCCGGTCGTTATCCACCGATAAACGCCAGACCTGTAGAATGGTCGGCCGCCGTGATGTTAAGTGCGAAGCCAGTGTTGCCAGCTGGTCGTCGGTTTTCTGATTGCGAGCCATCTTGCCCATCCTTGATTCGACCGGCCTCACACGCTCGCGATTCCACTGAAAGTACTCGAACCGAGCGATTCCACCGAGAACCGCATTCTATCGTTATCGCCGGACGTTCGAAACGGTCGCCGAGTGCTTTGTGTAGTGCGCTCCAAACCGACTTTATGAATTTATGCTTTGCTGCTTCAAAGCAGTTGGGTTTTTGGGTGCTCAGGTATCGCTAGCGCAGGGCCATAGAGGTCGGTCGGTTAGCGCGAGCCTTTCGGGCGAAATTGGAAACGCGAATGGTGACTCACGGCTCTTCGCTCGTCCGTTGAAAACTATCGCTCCGCCTGTTCGATGATTGGCTCCTGCATTAGCGCGCTGAGAGCCCTCTCTAGGTCTTCTATTTGCGCTGGCTTCACCCAATGTTGGTCAAATCCAGACCTAAGAGATTCCGTCCGCGCAGCTTCGCTGCCTAGTCCGGAAATTGCTATTGCGGCTAAAAGCTTGTTGCCCAAATGGGCTTTGATTCGCTGGCAAACTTGATAGCCAGAAATGTCTGGAAGTTCCAAATCCAACAATGCGACTTCGGGGCGAACGGTCTTCGCTAGTCTAATCGCCGTCGCGCCGTCAAACGCCACATACGTGTCGTGCCCGAGCACTCGCAATAGCCGCGACATACCGTTGGCCACGTCATGATTGTCGTCAGTGATAAGGATTCGAAGAGATTTCATGATAAAACCTGTAAGCGTGTCATCAGCAACGTCCACTTTGGCGGCAATTAAATGGTTTTGACCGTGCTGAAGGACATTGCAAAGACAACTGCTAACCTTGTGCCGTTGTGGGCCGAGCTACTGGAAATTAAGGCTCTATTCACTCGTTACGCAGAATGATGCAGTCGATATCGCCGCAAGATTGGATCGAAGGTGGATTCAAGAGGAAGGCGTGGTTCTCGCTTTCAAACTTCATATCTTTGCCCGAAAGGTCGTTCGAACCGCTCGCTGATCAGTGCGAATGTGGGGACAACACAGGACTGAGACAATCACTAATCTCGGGGAGAAACGGTCCAAGTCCTGATTCTTCGTCTCTAAAGTTAGTACCCAGGCGGTTTCCTGATCCATTGGCTGCTCTGTTGCCGAATCAAAGCAAAAGGTTGATTCAGGCGAGCGGCCGCAGGCGACGTAAGCTCGCGAGAATCGCCAACGCCTCGATTTCGCACCAAGGTTGAGATTGGCTTGTCAGTTGGCGAGTTAACTCGGAACAATGCCGCAATTGCAAATTTGCACTTCGGTGTTTCTCGACGACGGTACGAGGTTTGCAGTAAACAGCTTTCATAACTATCGGTGCAGCTTCAACTCTGCTCTCCGCAGCTTTCAACATGGCGTTCGGCGTCAACACGACACATTGTCGACTGTGACTGCACTTTTGTCGCGGCTGTGCTTTTAGAAGTCGAGGAGAATGAGGATGCCAGAAGCAATGTCTAAGAAGCCAATTAGCGATCTGATGTTTGATTGGCTAGTGCGGTTTCATGTTGGTGTAGCGTCGCTAGCGGCCATCGCTAGAGTTTTATTTCGCGTGATTTGCTAGTGCTTTCTGGTTGTGAGCCGCTACAGGCGAGTTGTAACCGCACTAACTGTTTTGCAAAACAAAGCCCAGGGAATCGCCGCGTACGATAAATATGTCAAGGATGCGGAGGCCGCAAATGCCACCAAGTGTCTCGCGATGCTCAAAAAGATTCGCGAACAGGATACTCAGATGCTGGAAGAGGTCAAACAGCATGTCTTCGGAATGATCGCCGAATCACATACGAATTAAGGCAGTCGCGGTGACACCGTGAATGCTTTACAGCTCATTCATAAAGCTGGCTGCTGTAGTGAAGTCTAGGCGCATTGAGGTAGTTTCTTAATTCTAACGGAGAAAAGTCCATGAGTAATACTCAGCTAATTATTTTGATCGTTGTGCTAGTGTTTTTATTTGGTGGAGGAGGCGGCTATTACTGGACCCGCCGAGGAAGGTGATGGGATATCGGAGGGCGACATGAGTAACAATTGAGGATTTGTTGGTGTAAGCAGAGGAGTAACTGCAGCGCTAGCGACT
>JBKJSI010000242.1:0-9702 GCA_046595915.1 Pirellulaceae bacterium | reverse complement strand
GGAATAAGCATCGAAAGATCTTTGTGTAATAGCAGCAGGACTGTTGAATTGCGGCTAGTGGCGCGCGGCCGAGTGATCGACCCCACTTCGCAGCGCGATGAAATCACCAACGTGCTCATCGAAAATGGCCGCATCATCGGCATCGGCAATGAATTCACGCAGGCAGATCAGATTCTTGATGTAGCAGGCAAGATCGTCGCGCCCGGCCTTATCGATTTGCATGTAGAACTTCGCGAACCCGGCCTCGAAGAAGATGAAACGATCGAATCCGGCACGGCCGCCGCACTCGCCGGCGGCTTCACTTCGATCGCCGTCATGCCCAGCACCGATCCACCGATCGACACTCAGGCCGGCGTCAATTTCATCTCCCAAAAAGCCGCCGCCGCCGATCACTGCAATGTCTTCGTCATCGGCTGCGTAAGCCGCAACCGCGCCGGCGTCGAACTCGCCGAAATGGGCTCTCTCGCCGAAGCAGGCGCAGTCGGCTATTCCGACGCTGACAGAGCGATCGCCAACTCCGAACTCTTCCGCCGCGCGCTCGAATATAGCGGCATGTTCTCGCGACCGATCCTGCACCACCCCGAAGTGATCGAGCTTTCCCAAGGCGGCATCATGCACGAGGGAGATATTTCGCTCGTCCTCGGCCTCAAAGGAATGCCCGCCGAAGCGGAAGATGTCATGACGAGCCGCGACCTCCGCCTCGCCGAATCAACCGGCGGCCGCCTCCACCTCATGAACATCTCCACGGCCGGCAGCGTGGAACTCATTCGCCTCGCGAAAGAACGCGGAGTACGCGTCACCGCAGCAGTGTCTCCTTACCACTTCTCGCTCAACGACGACGAACTGCGCACCTTCAACCCCAACTGCAAACTCAACCCGCCGCTCCGCTCCAAAGAACACATCGACGCCTGCCAGGAAGGCCTCGCCGACGACGTGATCGACGTGATCGCTAGTTCGCACTCGCCCCGCGCTCCAGAAAAGAAAATGCGCGAACTCGACCAAGCGCCGTTCGGCGGCTCGAGCCTGGAGACAACCCTCGCGGCGGTGATTACCTATCTCGTGCGCCCCGAAAAACTAAGCTGGCTCAAAGCGATCGCCAAAATGACCACCGGCCCCGCGAGCATTTTGGGAATCGACAAAGGCCAAATCGCCGTCGGCAAAGACGCCGACATCACCGTCATCGACCCCGATTTCCGCTGGGTCGTTTCGGGTTCAAGATTTAGATCGAAAAGCGGCAACACGCCCTACGAGGGCCGCGAGTTTGTGGGACGGGCGGATACAGTGATAGTCGGCGGCCGAGTGAAGCATGTCGCGGCGTAGCCCGCGATCCCCCCCCCAAAAAGTCTTCGCCTCGGAGATCAATTCGTGTTCTGCAGAGGAGACGTTGTAACCATCGGCAATGATGTCGGGATTGTGGTTTTCATGGGGTCGGAACTCCCTGGCGACATGAGCGATCACACTGGTGTGTGGTTTGGGAAAGTTGAAAACGGCATCCTCGAAGTGAAAACAATCCCAACTGAGTATTTGCGCCAAGGACCAAAACCAACGCTAGTCCATTAATTCGTTGAGCGTCATTAAATACAAATCCACACTCTTCGTTTCCCCCGCCAACTGCAACTCGCCGGTCAATTCAAATCCCAACTTCACTAGTAACCGCGCCGACGGCAAATTATCCAGGTTCACAATCGCCGCTAGCCGTTTCAGCTTCATCACCTCTTTGACATATTTCAGAACGCCCTGCGACGCTTCGAGCGCATACCCCTTGCCGCGATACGCCGGCAAAAACGCAAAGCCCAAATCAAAGTCTTCTAGCGCATCCCGCTTCACCAGCCCACACATCCCAATCGGCTGGCCACTCTCGGTCAATTCAACCGCCCATAGCCCAACGCCATGTTTTTCATAAAGCGACATCGGCCCATTCGTCAAATAGCGCTCCGCATCCGCGATGCAGTGCACCTGCTTATCGCCAATATTCCGCAGCCAATCGGGGTCGTTAACGAGCTCAATGACAAACTCGGCGTCGCTCAGTGCGAGCTTGCGTAAACCAAGTCGCTTTGTCGTAAGCATCAAAGGTTGCAAAGCGATGCCCTTATCGTGCCGATCCACACCACGCTAACCCTTCTCGGCAATCAAATAAAATGAATCCATGATGACAACCCACTGTCCCGTCTGAGAGTCACGTCGCGCCGCGTACATGAACCTCAAGCGACGAATGTCATGCCGCCACCGCTGGTGCGCGACATCCCAAATACTTCCCAGCGCCATGGGATCGATCGCCTCTTCTACCTTTTGCATGAATTCCGCAAAATCGCCGGCAAACTGAGTCCGGCGCTCAGCGGGAAGATTGAACCAGAGTTCGACGTACATCTGCTCCGTTTTTCCGGCCCAAGTCGCATCCTCCTCTAATTTCATGCCTTGCCTTCTAGATGTTCCCGAAGGAGTCTCTCACGAAGTTCTCGGAAGGCCTTCTCGGACACCCGCGGATGCCCGTCACTTCGTCGATGGAATTCGATGTACTGCGCTATCTCTTCATCGGTCGATGTCGTTGTAAGGTAAGGCCCGGTCACGTCGGGAGGCGGATTTCCTTTACCGGTTTCAAGATCCGCGGAAGGGGGCGATACGATCGGCGGAACGGGGAAATAGGGTTCACCGCCAACTGAATTTCCAACTTGCGACATCTCAAAACCTCCCTCACACGGTCCGCACGCGCTCAGACGGCTTCCTCTCGCGTTTAACTACTTCAAGTATAGCAGCCAGCTCCATTTCCATTCAAGCAATTTGGTCGCAATTACTCGCTCCATAACCGCCATACCGCTTTCCGCGTGCGAGCGAATACTCTTGTCGCCATTGTCGCGCATCCAATTGGGATTATTAACTTGTCCGCAAATTAATCGGAGTCGCTCAGCGGTGAGAATCGTTTGCCGCAACGCGGCTTCCTATCGACGTCCACCACGAGGAGGCTACTGCTGCACAGAAATCAGGTAGAACGCATCCAAGATCACAATCCATTCGCCGACGTGATCGTCGAATCGAGTCGCGTAGGTAAATCTCACAGGGGGAATATCGTGCGTCCACCGCTCCAATTGAGAATTCCACTTTCCTCTTAACATCGCTGGATTCGCCGCTTGCGCAACGTCACGGTAAAACTGCATAACGGAATCTGACAGCGGTTGTCGTCGATTCTCCGGAAGATTGAACCACAGTTCGACAAAATCCTGGTCTGTTCTGCCCGGCAGATCCTCTTCGATCCTCATTACTTGCTTTCCACTTCCTTAGAAAGCCGATCCACCAAAGCAAGAAACTCCTTCGAGGAAACTGATGGCAACCCTTTGCGCCGCTCGCGAATCGCCAGAACCTTGGCGACTTCCTCAGCAGATAACGTGATGGTAGGGGTGTTTTCTGGAAACCCAGGAGGAAGTCGCGCGCCTAAATCCACAGGCAAGATGGGCTCGGTTGGCGGAAGAAACGTTTCCCCCCCAATAGAATCTCCGATTTGAGACATTTCATGATCTCCTTGGCTTAACTTGCCACATTCATACCTGACTTAAGTATACAAGCGAAATGGGGCCAGAATTAAGAAAACCAGTAGCGGCGGGCGCCTTCGCTCACCCCCCATAAGCGCTATACCGCTTCACACCCCGCGCGAACAGAAAGCGGGCGAGGAAAACAAAAAACAACAGCCACCCCGCCTGCCCCGCCAAGCCCCACCAAAGATCGGCGCCATGCACCTTCCCTAGATACACCGCCGCCGGAAAGTACGCCATATATTGCAACGGCAAACACTTCACCGCGAACTGCAAAGTCGGCGGCAGCATATCGAGCGGAAACATGTGCCCCGACAAAAAGAAATTGAACAGCATGTAGATAAACAGCAGCGAACTGACTTCCAAAATCCAAAATCCCAGCAGCCCGAGCGACGCTTCTAAAAAGAAACCAAGCGCGAATGACATGAGCAGCGACGCGATGAAGGCAACCCAAATCTCCCACGACGGCGGCGAGGGAAAATAGCTGCGGCACAAAAAGAACACGAGCGCGAACGGCAACGTTGCCACTGCGAAATAGGCGATTTTGTGCGCGATGCGGCCCAGGAACAAAAACCCCAGCAAATCGACCGGCTGCACCAAGAACTTTTTAATTTCGCCATCGCGAATCTGCTTCGAGATCGTGCCCGAAAGGCCCGGCATGCTCGAAAACGCCCGACTAATCATCGTCAGCAGGTAATACGCCACGATGTCTTCGTAGCGAAAACCAAACATCGGATCATTTTCATGCGCCGCGCCGCGGGAGGCGAAAAGCGCACTCCAGAGAAAAAACTGCGGCACCATCGGCAAGAATCGCATCAGCGTGCCGAGCATGAAATCCCCGCGATAGATGAATCGCTCGTCGAGCGAGACGCGGAGAATCGTCCACCAGGTGCGGAGTCTGCTGGTCGCGGTAAAGGTGCTCATGAGCTGCGCCCCGCGGACGTGAATTCGCTGCTGTCGCGTTTGACATTCGCCGGGTCACTCGTGACCTGCGAAAACAACTCGGCGATCACTTCCTCCAGCGGCGGGTCTTCGACTGCGATATCCTCAGGCGTGTACTGCGAAAGCAGCGCCGCGAGCATCTTGGGCACTTCCGCCCGCGCGAGTTTTAATTTGGCTTTGGGCGGCACGGCCTCGAGTACTTCGCCAAATTTCGCTAGGTCGGTCGGCATTCGGTCTTCGGCGAATTGCAGCGAAATCACTTTGTGCCCACTGAAGCGGTCGACGATGCCTGTCAGCGAACCGTCGTACTTCACCTCGCCCTGCGCGATGATGACCACTCGTTGGCACAACGCCGCCACGTCCTTCATGTAGTGGCTCGTGAGCAAAATCGTGATCTTCCGCTCCGCCTGATAGTATTTCAAAAACTGCTGAATATTGTGCTGAGCGACCACATCGAGCCCAATCGTCGGCTCATCTAAGAAAAGCACCTCAGGCGAGTGCAACAGCGCCGCCGTCAGCTCGAGCTTCATCCGCTCGCCCAGCGACACTTCGCGCACGGGTTGCTTGAGCAGCTTTTTCAGGTTGAGCAGGTCGCACAGTTCGTCGAGCGTTTTTTGGAACGCCTGCTTTTCGATGCCGTAAATCTCTTGGTGCAGCTTGAACGATTCCTGCGCGGGCAAGTCCCACCAGAGCTGATTCTTCTGTCCCATTACCAGCGCAAACCGGCGGCGGTATTCGTTGTTCCGCTCCCACGGGACGTATCCCATCACGGTCGCTGCGCCAGACGTGGGGTAGATCACGCCGGACAGGAGCTTCAGCGTCGTCGTCTTCCCGGCGCCGTTCGGCCCGAGAAAAGCCACGAACTCGCCCCGTTCGACTGAAAGATCAATCGACCGCACCGCCTCGACGGTCTTATATTCCCGCTTGAAGAGGCCGCGAATTGAACCAACCAGCCCCTCCTGCTTCTGATAGACACGATAGGATTTAGTTAAGCCGCGTATTTCAATGGTGGACATAGGGCGAATTATAGACGCGTCGGACAATTTGGCGAATTGGGGCGGCGGGCCAGTGATTTTGAATTAGTGAATCCGCGGCTAGAATTGAACTTCGATTTTCCTCTCACGGGCAAAAAAGATGCAAATTTGGGTTGACGCAGACGCCTGCCCTGGCGAGACGAAAGAATTGCTATTTCGCGCCGCCAAGCGGACCCAAATCAAGATAACGCTCGTCGCCAACACCTCGCTCTATATTCCCATCTCGGATTTGATCGAGATGCTCGTTGTGCCCGATGGCGCCAATGTCGCCGATCAGAAAATCATCGAATTGGTCTCCGCCGGCGACCTCGTGATCACCGCCGATGTACCTCTCGCGGCTCAAGTCGTAGCTAAAGGCGCCAACGCACTCGACCCTCGCGGCACACTCTACAGCGGCGCCAATGTCGGTGAACGCCTGGCAGTTCGGAATATGCTCGACGAAATGCGCGGCGGCGGCAAAGTCACCGGTGGTCCATCAGCGTTCACGGCCAAAAATCGAATGGCGTTTGCCAATCATCTCGATCGCTGGCTGACGGCGGCGAAGAGGTTATTCTCCGAATAGATTCCCCTTGTTTCGTGACAAATTGTCGCAGCCTACCGGGGAAAAATATTGCTAAACTCGATAACTGGCACATCGTGTCGAACAACTCGTCCAATCTGTTCGCCTGAATAGTTACGGAAAACAATGATCAATATGGACTTAGATCGGCTTGCAATCCTGGTTCAGCAGAAGCGAGAAACCCTCCTAATGCGATGGCGAGAACAGGTTCGCCAATTGCCATCCGCCAAGGGATTGGATATCCCAACCTTGAATGACCACATCCCAAGTTTGCTAGACGAACTATCGGCCGCATTTCGAGCCAAGTCGGAACAATCGATTCCCGAGGCCCTATTAGCGGGAAGCCCGCCAGTTCATGGCCTACAGCGAGTCGCCGACGCGTTTGATATCGAAGAAGTTGTGGCGGAATACAACATCTTGCGAGGCTGCATTCACGATCTGGCGGATGAGAATAAAATCAGCCTTCAAGGGGAGCCATTCCATATTGTCAATCGCGTTTTCGACCACGCCATTGGTCTTGCGCTACAAACCTATGCGACTCACAAAGCGCTCGAAACGCAGCGACGACGAGAAGAGTATCTCGCGTTCGTTGCTCATGATCTCAGGACGCCCCTCAACGCGATTTCGCTCGCGGGGCGAGTCCTCGAGTTGACATTGCCGACGCAAGATAACCGGCATGAAACGCTGCAGCTTCTCAATACACTAAAACGCAACGTTCAGCATCTTGAAACTTTAGTGAGCAAAGTACTCGAAGAGAATACGCATCTCGAAACGGAGATGGGAATCAAGCTTCAGCGTCGCCATCTCGACCTATGGCCGCTGGTCGAGGCACTTATCCACGATCTCCATCCCATCGCCGGAAGCGATAGCACCAAGTTAAAGAACCTTGTGCCAGATGACCTCGTCATTTATGCCGACGCAACTTTGCTCCGCCGCATCTTTCAGAACTTGGTCGCGAACGCAATTAAATACACCCCGCGCGGCGAAGTCGAAATCGGAGCCAAAGCGCACAATTCGAAAGGCGCGATCGAGTGCTGGGTTAACGACAACGGCGCCGGAATCCCCCAGGATTTTCTCGACAGAATTTTTGAAAAGGGAGAAGCAGACCCGAGCATCCCCGGCGTAACGGGCCTTGGCCTCGCAATCGTGAAGACCTTTGTTGAGGCGCACGGAGGTAACGTGACAGTGGAAAGCAAAGAGGGAATCGGTTCTAGTTTCCGAATCCTATTGCCAGGCAAGAACGAACTTGGTGGCGCTGCCGCCCCATGAACGAAAAAAGCCCAGCGCAACCGAGGATCGGCGACCGGGCTTCATCTACAAAACCAGCTGGCCAGCGACGACCAATTTGATTTTTCTATTTTTCAGTATTAGGTGCTACGTTAGTAGCTGCGATTCGAGCGACCATAGCTTCCACCGCCACCGCCGCCACTTCGTTCTTCACGTGGGCGAGCTTCGTTCACCGACAAACGGCGACCGTCGATTTCCTTGTCATGAAGACCGGTAATCGCTTCAGCGGCCGACTTCGAATCACTCATTTCAACGAAACCAAAGCCCTTGCTGCGGCCCGTGTCGCGATCTTGAATGACCTGCGCGCTGCGCACATCACCATATTCCTGGAACAATTCTTGTAGCGACTCATTCGTCATGGAATAAGTCAAATTACCAACATAGAGCTTGGCGCCCATAGACAACTCTCCTGCAAACCAGTGCGGCCTTTGTGAACTTTCCCATCGTTGCCAAATAGAGGACTGCCGTCAAAAAATGACTGCCGTCAAAAAATGCGAGCGATAGGGCCGAGGCGAAAGGGGTCAAGAATGGCGACCCGCCAGGCAGAAGAGCGATGAAAGAGCAAACGAACCGATTCGTAAGAAACGCACGCGAGCGATTTGGCAACGACTACTGACCGAGAGCAAGTGTAGGCGCTCGGCGCGATCGCGGATAGGTTGGATTGGGAAAATTTTGTAAGAATTAATTGAAATCGGCCCAGGGCCAAGTCAGATTGCGGGTTCTCCGAGCGCAAATAAAAGGCCGACGAGTGCCTGGGGTCAAGTTGTCAGGGGAATTGAATCGAGTTTTAAATCGTCGCACCGACAATTCTCGCCCGCTGAGCCTCAAGATTCGAGGGTCTCCCAATGCAAAATGTGAAACCCCTCATGGTTCGAATACTCTTGGCGATCCTGATGTTGTTGACCTCACTCCCCTTGCTGGCGGAGGAACGCGTTAAGCTGGAATACGCTCCCGCGCCCATAGCAAATCCCTTGAAAGGCCTCGTTCCCTACGCGGGCGACACCAACAGAAACTTTCCGCACTCGATGGAGTTCAACTACGTCGCGTTTGCCGACCTAGTGAAGGGTTATGAGGAGTTTGATTGGCAGCCACTAGAGACTTTGCTCAACGAAATCGCCGGGCGAGGACATCAAGCGGTCTTCCGGATCTATTTAGAATATCCCGGGAAGACGAACGTCATCCCCAAATTCCTGGTCGAAGACGGCCTGAGAGTCCACAAGTATCTCAACACCAACACCCAGCCGTTCCCGCCAGCCAAGATCGAAACGCCCGATTATGAAGACCCAAATCTCCGCAAGGCGCTAAAGAACTTCATCGCAGCGCTCGGAAAAAAATACGACGGCGATCCACGCATCGGCTTCATCACCGCCGGACTCCTGGGAACGTGGGGCGAATGGCACACCTATCCCAAGGAAGAACTCTTCGCCTCAAAGACCGTGCAAGCCGAAGTGATGGATGCCTACGAAGCGGCGTTCAAAATCACGCCGATCCTGCTGCGCTATCCCGCCGGCGAAAAAACCTGGGGCAAAGCGCCCAACGCCAATCGCCCGTTTGGTTACCACGACGATTCCTTCGCCTGGGCCACCCTCGACACCGGCAAAAAGGCCGACGACTGGTTTTACATGCCCGCTCTAAAAGAAGCTGGCCAAGCGGCGCTCGACAAGTGGAAAACGCAGCCCATCGGCGGCGAGATCAGACCCGAAGCGTGGGGCAAAGTCTTCGATGAGAAACCTGGCAATAAGAACATCCAAGACTTCCGAAAATGCGTCGATGAAACGCACGCCTCTTGGCTCATGGACTCCGGCATGTTCGAGAAAAAGCAGAGCGAAAAACGAAAACGCCGCGCCGAAGAGGAAGTAAGACACATGGGCTACGAATTCTATGTCCCCGCAGTCACCATTTCGACCAACAACAAATCACTGAAGGTCGAGCTCGAACTCCAAAATCGCGGCGTCGCTCCATTCTACTACGACTGGAAAGCCGAATACGCGCTCATCGCCAATGGTAAGCTGGTAAAGACCTTCGCCTCGACAGGCAAACTGACCCGACTGTTGCCAGATAATTCGAATCGCAAGTGGCTCGATGAACTTGACCTAGGCGGCGTCCCTGCAGGAACCTACACCCTGGCCCTGCGAGTCCCAAACCCGCTACCCAATGGTTTACCCATCCGATTCGCCAACGCCGCTCAAGACCGCCATTTAGACGGCTGGCTCTCGCTGACGGAAATCACTCGATAATTTCGTGCATTTCCAAAAAGTCTATTCCTTCGCCGCCTCGCAATCGGTTGTGTGAACCTATGAAGAAAAGGGGAGGTCGAGCCTGGAACAGAGAGTGACTTTGGTTGCGTGGTCAAGAA
>JBKJSI010000861.1:0-4090 GCA_046595915.1 Pirellulaceae bacterium | reverse complement strand
GGTTGGGATAGTCAACTCGTTGCCAACAGGTCGTCGTTCGTGCCGGAGAGGGGCTGAACGTCGACTTGTACGGTGAGGTTGCTTTTGCCGCCGCCGACGTAGACACCTTCGATCGGGCAGACATCGCTGTAATCGCGACCCCACGCCAATGTAATGTGTTCATCGCCCGGTGACACGTCGTTGGTGGGATCGAAATCGATCCAACCCGCGTCTCCGGCGAAAACCGCAATCCAAGCGTGGGAGGCATCGGCGCCGATGAGCCTGGGTTTGCCTGGCGGCGGATGGGTGAGTAAATAGCCACTCACGTACCGCGAAGCGAGCCCCATGGCACGAAGGCAGCCGACCTGAATGTGCGCCAAATCTTGGCAGACACCGCTACGCTGCTTGAGCACTTGCTCGAGCGGCGTGTAGACGGAAGTCGTGGTCGAATCGTAGCGAAAATCGCGATGGATTCGCGAGGTCAAATCCCTGGCCGCGTCCAAAATGGGGCGGCCGGGCGTAAAGCTTGGCTCGGCGTACTCTTGCAGCGATTTTCGCAGCCCGGCATCGCGACCTCGGACAAGGGGCGATTCGAAGCAGAACTGGTAAGCGTCGAGCCAGGAGGGACTTCGGTCAGTTTGCAGGCGATCGCGAACGGTTTCCCAGGGGGCGGTCGGGGCGGTGAGTTCGGTGAGTTTGTGAACATCGACTTCGCTGATCGCGGTGACCCGTAGCTCGGTGTGGCCTTTGTCGACGCTCACAAATTCGGTGGTGTTGCCGAAATAGTCGAGGCGAGTACGACGGGCGACCGGGCGGGGGCGGATCATGAGGCGATGGCTGCGGCACGCCTGTGCGATGGTGGCGCGGGGAGCGAGGTGCATCTGGTTTTGGCAGACGGGGACGTTTTCGGCGTACTCGTAGGTTGTGGTGTGCGTCACGCGGTAACGCTTCATCGCGGCGCCTCCCAACTGAAGTCGACGAGTTGTTTTGGAATCGAAGAGTGCATCAGGTACTTGTGGGCGATGACGTCGGCTAAGCGAGGCAACTGAGAACTGAGTTGGGAGAGCAGCTGCGTTAACTGACCGCGTCCGCCTTTGTCGTCGACTTTGGCAAGGAGATAGACATCAGCCATTTGGAGATAATGTTGCAGGGCGAGCGCGATGCGTTCTTCCATGCTGCGGATCGCCGAATTACGTTTGCGCGGCAGATTGGAGACGTGATCGACGATCGCGGAGACTTGGAAGAGTACCGAGCGCGGATTCGTTTCGTCGGTTAGGAGCAAGTCGAGCAGCGGAGCGATTTGGAGGTGATTGAGATAGCGGCTGCGATAGGTCATTACGCTGTCGGCGACTTCGAGCGAGGCTTCGAGAACGGCGCCAATATCGCTCGAAGTGGAAGCAACCGTGTTTTGGACGAGCGCGAGGGTGTGCGTTGCGCGCTCGAGTCTTCGGCCCAGGTCGAGGAATCGCCAGCCTTGATGACGCGTCGTGTTTTCCATCACGAGGCCGCCAAAGGCGGTGAGGTCGATGATGAGTTGGTTGAGGATCGCGAGGACGTCACTGACATCCGCGGGGCCACGACGCTTGGGCAGACGGAATTCGTGATCGACGCGATGGATGAGTCGCCAGCAGTCGAGTGAGAGGCGATCGCGAACGATCGAAGCGACTTTGTGAATCTGCGTGACGTTAAATCGCAGGCTGCCGACTTGGCCTTCATCGAATACCGTTTCGGGCATCGAGTCTTCGAGGCGCGGAAGTTGATCACGCAAGCCTTCGACCGCGAAGCCGGGCTCGATTTGCCCTTGATCAGCGAGGCAGTGAACTAGCACGGGTAGTTCGTCGAGATGGCGGGTATCGGACTCGTCGGTGAGTCGCGAAAGGACTGCGCGCCAAAGGCGGGCTGCGCCTTCGGCCCGTTCGGCCATGCGGCCCAGCCAGAAGAAATTATCGGCGACGCGGCTTGGAAGCTCCGCACCGCTGCGGCGGAGTTCGACGCGTTTGTTGGAGGGGCTGAGGAGCGAAACGAGCTTGACAGGCTTATCGGAAAGCACCCAAGCATCTTTGCGACCTTCAATTACGGCTTGGCCGGTGGTGGAGCCATCGCCGACCGAAACGCGAACGAGTGCGCCGGGCATGACTTCGTAGTTGCCGCCTGCTTGGGCCACGAGAAAGGCGCGAACGGTGACGCGGCCGGTTTGCACATCGCCGGTGAGATAGCTGGGGGCGGTAGAGCGATCGACGGGCGAACGAGCCGCATAGTGCAGTGGCTCAGTGCGAAGCATCTGTTCGCGCTGCGTGCGGCTCAATTCAGCCCAATTCTTCGCCGCACGGGCGCTACGCGGCAGGAAGGCGGGTTTGATAATGAGTTGATCGAGCCGCGAGAGAACGGTCTCGCGATCTGCCGGATTGCGGCACCACCAAGTTGGCACCGATGCGAGCGAAAGTTGTTCATGGATCAGATGCGGCGCGAGCTTGGGAAGCTCCGCAGCAACCGCGAGCGATTCCACCAATCCCGTGCCCGGTAGATTGACGACGGCAACATTAGCCGCACGGATTGCTTCCAAAAGGCCGGCAACCCCGAGCACCGTTTCGCGGCGCAGTTCGAGCGGATCGCAATCAGCGTCATCAATGCGTCGCCAGATAACGTCGACCGGCAAAAGCCCCGCGAGGGTCTTGAGGAAGACCGATTCATTGCGAACGGTTAAGTCGCCGCCCTCGGCGAGTGTGTAGCCAAGGTAGCGCGCGAGATACGCATCTTCAAAGTAGCTGGGAAACCGCGGGCCGCGCGAGAGAAGCACGACGCGTGGATTATCTCGCGGGCGCGGCGCGAGGCTCGCCAAGTGATCGCGAACCGTCATAAAGTAGTTTGCAAGCCGCTGCACATGGCACTCGTGGTACACGTGCGGCAGAACGCGCGAGAGAACGATGCGATTTTCGAGAGCGTAGCCTGCGCCGCTGGGGGATTCGGTGCGATCGGCGAGGACGCGCCAGCTGCCATCGGCGGAGCGCGCTAGATCGGCGGCATAGAAATGAAGATGGATTCCGCCTGCGGCGGGGACTCCGTGGAACGATCGCCAAAAGGAAGGATTGGCGTAGAGGACTTCGGGCGAAAGCAGGCCGCGCGAGATCAGGGTTTGGGGGCCATGTAGATCGGCAAGAAGCGCGTTGAGCGCCCGGGCTCGCTGCTGAAGTCCTTCCGAAACGGTCTGCCATTCAGCCGCCGAGATCACCAGCGGAAAAATATCGAGATCGCCGCGGGCGCCCCCTTCGTCGTTATCGGAAAAGGCGTTGTAAGCGACGCCATTTTCATGCAAAAGTCGCAGCGTTTGTTCGCGGCGGCGGGCTAATTCCCCATCGCTGGCCCGGTTCCATATTGAGCCGAGTGTTTGCCAGGCTGGGCGAGTTTTGTTTTGGGAGTCGACGACTTCGTCGAAGTAGTTTTGGGAAGGTAGGTAACCCTCCCATGCCAGCCGTTCCGCTTCTGGATTTGCCTTGGGTGGCGAGGAAATCGAGGTGGAACTGGGTTCCAAGGGCAATGTTGGGCTGGAGTTAGGAATGGGAGTGACCACGTGGCTATGAGGATAGAGACGTGCCAGGCAGAGTCAATTGCAACTATTGGACCATAGGCGTGGGAAGTCGCGTTATCGCTTATCGACAAGTTTGCCACGATAGGGCGACCATGGAATTGGCAAAAATCAGGGGAAACGCTCCGGCGGCAGACGGGAAACCGCAGTTGGCGCTCGCGGATCGACTTCCCACTAAGCGGGCATTGCCTAAACTATGGGCGCCAGCATGCCAGCAGCTATCTCCCGCCGCTGCCCGGGCAAAATTTTAACTCAAAAGCTCAGCGCGACTTGCAGCGTTTAGGTGCGCAACACTGCCTTTAAGGGTATAAAAATTGCATCTTAGGGCGGGTTCGCAACCAAGACGCGGCGGAGCGTCGGGTCAGCGGATTGAACTTATTGTTAGAGGAGATTTTTCCTTGAGTGGCAGTACTTCCCGTTTACAGGCAATTTCGGCAGTTACCAACTTCAAGCCGATCACGCCAGCCTACAACTTTGCCGAGACCAGCACCAACGACCTTTTCGGGGCGAATGTTTTGAGCCTGAAGG
>JBKJSI010000700.1:0-7874 GCA_046595915.1 Pirellulaceae bacterium | reverse complement strand
GTTTGCCGGCGCGGACGTTGACGACCTGGGGGTTGATGAGATTGAACTGCGAGAGCATGACGCGATCGCCGGGCGGCAATAGGTCGGAGACTTGCGCTAGTTTTTCGATCGCACTGATATTGGTCTTTTCGAAATTCTCGATGGCGGTTGCCGCTTTGCGAATCTCGTCGTAGGCCTTGATGCCGTTCTTTTTCTTGGTGATTTCGTTGTTCAGTTCGACCAGCTGCGATTTCAGGTTTTCGGACCAGTAGTAATAGCCCGTCAGTCCGGAAAGCAGCAGCAGAACGGAAACGGCGATTGCGAGCACGTTGCGTCGATTGTTATCGGGCGGCAGTGGGCGTTGGCGCGGATGAAGGAAATCGATGCTTGGCGTTGAGGCGCCGGAGAGGAGATGAACGACGCCCATCAGGGGGGCGAAGCTGCCGCGCTGGGCGGCTTTGAGTTCGGTGATGCGCACCGGATCGACTTCGCTGAAGGGGTCGATCGCTTCGGCGGTGAAATTGGCTTGCTTCAGCTTGGCTAGGACTGCGGCGTTTTCGGAAGCCACACCGAAGAGCGAGATGTGGGTGATTTCCGCGCCGGGGATTTGATTCTGGGCCGCTGCGACGGTGCGGCGGATTTCGCCGACGAGCGAGGTGTTGCGGGCGTCGGCGGCATCGGGGCCGACAGGAAGTTTGACGGTGCGACAGAAGATGGGGCGACCGCGATCGACGACAACGAGGTCGGCTTCGTCGGTGAGCACATCGACAATGAGACGACGTTCTTGGCCTGCGGCGACTGCCTCGTCCGCGACATTGGCCGCGGCGGCGAAGGGGCGCAAATAAACTTGATCAGCGACCAGGCCTGCTTCTTTGCAAACGTCGGTCAAGCCATCGAGGGCTGAGGGAACGATTGACGCCGCGAGGACGAGCTGGGTTTCGCCGCTGTCGATGACGGGAATGAAATCGAGCGGCCATTCTTCGCCGAGCTGCGAAAACTGCCGGAGCGCTTGGAATCGGACAAGCTCGGGCATTTCTTCGCTGGGCGCTTGGGGCACGGTGAGGTAGCGCAGCTCGATGCTGGTGCGGCCCACGACGACTTTGCATTTCGAGCCGGCTAAGCCGCGCTTGGCGATTGCATCTTTGAGCATGGGGCCGACGACTTTGTCGCCTGCGGCGGCATCGCGCGCGGGGAGGGACACAGCGAAGGCGTCTTCGACGGTCCACTTCTTACCCTTTTGCGCAATTGCGATCACACGCGCTTCGCGGCTATCCCATTCGAGTACTAACGTTTTTGCCATGCGAACATTACCTACTATCGATCAGTGTGCGGCGTTGAAAGTTTTTGTTGATTTGTTAGTGAGTTACTTCGAGCCTGTCCGAAAAGGGGACAGGCACCCTATCTTTTGCGACCACTTGCATTCACAAATCATTCCTACGGGAGCCAGTCCCCTTTTCGGACAGGCTGTTGCTATGAACCGGTGATCGGGGCCGCCATGCCGGTGATTCCTAAGGTCTCGAGAGGATATCCACGTCCCAGGTGGCTGATATCTCTCCAGAATAATATGCGGGGTAGGTCGCCGGTAGCATCAAATATCACTTCCGCCCGCGCGGCAGAACCGCCCGATTCGTAATAACCGATCACTTGCGCCCTGTAGACGTCGCCGCCGGCACAGATGAAGCCGGAAAGCTGTTTGTACTGGGCGGTGGTGACAATACCTTTGCCCAGAATCCAAGCTTCGGTCTTCATCAGCTTGTCTTCGGGGTCAGGCTCTTCGCCTCGGGCTTCGATTATTCCATCGACAATTTCAGGGGTGATGTTGGGAATGCCATCGAGTAAGGAGCGTGGCGCTTCGTTGATATTGATGCGACAGGGAATGACAGGCTGATCGACAGTCGTCACCGCGTCCATCAACACGGGCAGATAGGCCGACATCGCGATGGGATTATTGTCTTCAAATGGCGATGCCCAAGCGACTTGCGTGCCGGTTCCATCGGTCACATTGACCGCGGCGCCGATGAGATCGGCCACACTGGTCAGCGTGTAAGTTGGAGATGCAGCGAGATCGATATCGGACTTGACGCCTTTTTGTGGATTCGTGGCGTTTTGGGCAGGGCCATTGATGCGGAGTGCGATGATGAAATCGGCCCACTCGGAGTTGCCAAAGGTATCCATCAACTCTGCATGTAACGAAGTCAAATCGGTCGAGTTGAGGAATACTCTCTCGACGCCATCTGCGCGGCAGTTTTTCTCCATCGCGTAAAGCGTGACATACGCCGCCCAGCCGCGATCCATCGAGCCGTTCATGCCGTTTTGGAGCATCGTGGTGGAGGTCTCGCGCTGCTCGCTGGGATCGATTTGGCCATTGCGATTGATATCGATGCCGAAGAGCATTTCGGGCGTCACGCCTTTGACGCGGAGTAGCTCTTCGACGGTTTCAAAGGCGCCGTTTTTTGGGGCATACGGAGGCGACTGCGACGCGTAGTAGTCGCGCTCGACTCCAAACTCGCGAGGTTCGTCATCGGCATCGAGCCAGTCTAAAATTGCGTCAGCAACGCTTTCGCTCATCCCTGGCAGGGTCATGAGCATGTCGCGGGCATAAGTGTCGCCAATGCTATCGACGACCATGAGTGCATTGAGATTGAGCCGTGCGGATTCATCTTCCAGGCCGAAGCGAATGCCTGCTAGGTATCCATCTTGGTCCACTCGGGGGCAGACGACGCTGAAATTGACTCGCTGGGCGGATTGCGTGGCGCCGACGACGCTAATGCCTCGCAGGCCGGTGATGTTGTCGAAAATGCCGCCGGATTGGTTACGGGCATCTTCTGAGTCGTAGAGCATTCGGCGGACATGTTCGACGCCTGAATCGACGGCGGACTGGCATTGCAGGCGACGGCCGGAATAGATGGCGGTCTCTTTTTGCGAGATCATGAGCTCGCAAAACGTGTAGGCGCCGAGCGAGAGGATGACGATGACGACCAAGACGACGATGAGCAACATGGCTCGTCGGCGCGGAGCGGCTTTGCGGCGGTTCTTGGCGCGTGCTTGCATGGATAAGCGATTCACTCTAGTGGGTTGTCTCTCCATTTACGAACCCCCGCTAGCGCCGGTGGTTCCGCCGCCGGAGGCGCCTCCGGTGGCCGCGCCGGTACTTCCGGTCGAACTCTGTGCCGCTGGCTCCTCTTCGGTGGTCATGGGAGCAGAGCTGTCGGGCGGAATCTCGCCGGTGGGGATGGCTACAACCATACGATAGGGGGTGGTCATTTGGTCTTTCGCCTGTTCAGCGCGACCGTTGACCGGCGCCTTCATCCAAAGCACGATTTCGACGGCCAGGGGCAGCGCCGTGGTGGACTCGGTATCCCACTGGAGCAAATACTGTGTGCCATCGAAGTAGCGAAATTCGATGTTGACGACCTCGGCGGCGAGCATCTCGCCTTGCGAATTGATGCTCGCGAGGTTGCCGGTTTTGGTTGCGTAGTCGGTGATCGTGCGATCGAGTTCACGTCGCATCAGGCCGGTGGTTTGTGCGCCGGTGACAGGGTCGATTTGTGTGCCGAGGTAGTAGGCGACCGTGCGAAAGCCGCTGGGGACGGTGGTCATTTGCCCCGCTTCGGTCGGCAGCAATGGTTGGTATTCATCGATGCGCGGCAAGCGGCTTACATCGATCATTAACTGAGTTTGGCTGCCGAAGATGCCTGGGATGGCAGTGGTGGTTGTGGAGTTTTCCACGTCGAGCTCACTCACGGCGGAGGAGGCCTGGTCGGTCGCGCTCGCGGCCGTTGAATCGGTTGTGGCGCCGCCGGCGCTGGAACTGGTGTCGGTGGAAAGCGCCTGGGAGGAGTCGGAAACGGTGAGCACTTCGTACCTTGCCGCGCTGCGAAGGTCGTCGGAGATTTGGCGGAGCACGGCTCGTGCGAGTTGTACTTCTTCAACCACGTTTCTGCGGGAGTCGAGCGTCAACGCTTGCAGTTGCATTGCCATGCCGATCGCGAACATCACGATGCTGGCGATGAAGAGTGCGAGAATCAATTCGAGGAGCGTCATACCTTTGCGGCGATGCGGCGATGTTTTGGTTTTCATGTGCCGGTTGCTCCGCCGCCGGTTTGGCCCGTTTGACCTTGACCAGTTTGACCTTGCCCTGTCGTTCCACCGCCGGCAGTTGGTGTCTGTCCCGTTGCACCGCCGAGCATTCCTGAGAGTCCGGCTGAAAACGCGCCGCTGAAATCGACTTTGGCGGGTTCGGGGCTGCCCGCGGCATAGGAAGGCTTGAAGGTTTGGCTGTTGGGGTCTGGCAAGATCCGCTCTAGCGAATAGCGGAGGCCTCTGGGGTTGTTGATGGCGATATCTTTTTCGCGCTCGATAGTGAGCTTGATATGGAGCAAATCGGGCGCCGTGGCGCTGCCGACTTGCAGCGTATAGACGAAGCCGGCGCCCATTGGGCATGGCGTGTGTGAAGTGGAAGTGGGCGGCACGAGCCCTGCATTGACTTCGTTCATGATCGCATCGGCGATCAACTGAGACTTAGTCAGGTCACGGGCGTCTTCCGCCGCGCGGGCGCCAAGGCTAATTAGCTCTCCAATTGCGGCAAGCGCACCGCCCAGGATCGCCAGCGAGACCATCGCTTCCATCAAGCTGAGGCCTCGACGAGCCTTACGGCATTTGCGAGGAACTAAGCGGCGGGAAGAACAGGAGTTATTCACGGCTTAACTCCCTGAGATCTGGCTAGCGGAAAGCAGCTTGGACGCTGAGGCGTGACCGGTTAAGCCACGTAACTTGATTTCTACAAACGTGCCGCGACCGTTTTTGAGAATGAGGGTGGCGCTGGAACTGCTGCCATCAGCATAGAACAAGATGGGAGTTGCGCCTTGCGGTGCGTTGCCGATGGCAGAGGCGGTGTCGCCGCTGTTGGACATCGCCCTGAGATCACGAACGGAAGATGCGGAGACGGCGCCATGAAATTTGACGCCTGTTGGCAGGTCGCGCGTTTTGATCGGCTGGATCGAGGCTGCTGAACTCGCGCTGGTGGATCCGCCGGTGTCGATGGTGGGCGCGGTGCTCATTTCGAGACCTTCATCACCACTCGCCCAAGGTTGAATCGTGTACTCCGCCGAGTCGGGCGTGTACTGAAAGACATAAGTCAAGCCGGTTCGGGCCGCGGTCGAGCGGGCGTTTGCGAATGCAGAGCGGATGGTGTCGGCTGATTGGCGAAGCTGATAGTTGTCGAGCGAGCCTTTGACAGCGGGAACCGCGAAGGCGGCAATCACCACGAGCACGGCCAGCACGAGCAAGATTTCGGCAAGCGTGAACGCCGCGCGAGATCGTTTCGCCGCATGAGGAGAACGCCATTTTGTTGGCATCGCTGCGTCTCCTCGTCAAGAATGGTATCGGTAGCAACTCAAGCTAGTTCGACGAAATGTCGTCAGCGGTGTTGGCTTGCTTATCGGGACCCATGCTGGTGATCACTGCCTTGCCGCTATCGGCGGAGTAGCTGTAAGGATTGCCCCATGGATCGACGGGCTTCTTCTCGATGTATGGACCGCCCCACACGGAGTCATCCATTCCGCCTGGGTTGGCCATGAGATCATCGAGCGAGCTCGGCAGGCTTTGGGCGCTCAATTGATAGAGCTTGACTGCGTTTACCAGCAGATCGATTTGTGCTTTGGCGGCTCGCTTATTGGCGTTGCCTTGGACATTTTGATACATGACGCCGACCATGCCGCCCAAAATGACGAGGATGGCGAGCACCAGGAGCACTTCCATCAAGGTAAAGGCGGAGCGCTTGCTGCGGGCTCGTAACTGGCGATTAAGAAGGTTGCGTCGCATTTTTCGTAACTCCCTATTTCTTCAACTTTTGCGGCGTTGCACCGCCTTGGCGGCATTGTAGTTCCGCTACCCTCCGTCAGGCGGCGAAATCTCTTGTTACCTATTCTATAACCCCAAGCACGCCTTGAGGTTTCGGTTTTTTTGCTATGTGCTTGTGACACCTCAATGGAGCGACATTCCCAACGCTTGGCGCTCGCCAAAAAGCGATGCGAATGGCGGGAAATCAGCCTTTGACTGCCTGCCCATTCTAGTTGCCAACCGAGCTACTCATCTTAATTACCGGGATGAGGAGCGCGATTACCACAAAAAGCACAATTCCTGCTAGCACCAGCAGCAAAATCGGCTCTAAAAGTCGTACGACGAGGTCGAGACGCCGGGTGGTGCGCTTTTCGAGGCCATCGGCGATATCGACGAGGACGGTATCGAGGGCATTGGCTTCCTCCGCCACGGTGATCATTTCGATCACGACTTTGGGAAAGTGGCCTGAGGATCCTAACGGGGCGGCGAGGGACTGGCCTGCGGAGACGTTTTCTGACGCTTTAGTGATGGCTCGCGTTAAGACTCGATTGCCTGCGGCGGCGCTGCTGATTTCCATCGACTTGAGAATCGGGACGCCGTTTTTGAGCAGGGTGCCGAGGACTCGACAAAAACGGGCGACCGCCAGTGCCAACAGAATGGGACCGAGCATCGGGATTTTGAGCATCCACTTATCGCGAAACTCGCGTCCTTTTTCGGACTCGAGCTGATAACGAATCGTGAAGAATGCGCCGACGGCGGCAATCGCGAAGACCCACCAATAGCTGCGGAGAAAATTGCTTATGAAGAGCAATATCTCGGTGGCGAGGGGAAGCTGGCCTTCGTCGCGAAGGCGGTCGAACATTTTGGCGAAACCGGGCACAAAGAAAATGATCAACACCGCGACAACGACGCTGCCGGCACAACCTAGGAAGACCGGATAGGCCATCGCACCGATCGTGCGGGCTTTGAGATCTTCGGCGTCTTCGGTGAACTTGGCGACTCGCTCTAAGGCGTCTTCCAGGAAGCCGCCTTCCGCGCCGGCGCGGGTCATATTGATCGCCATCTCGCTGAAGGCGCCGGGGTGCTTCGCCATGGCGTCGGCGATATTGGTGCCTTCTTCGACGCGGCTGCAGACGTCGGACAAGATTTCTTTGAGCGAGGCGTTCGAGCTTTGGTCTCGAAGGACGTTGAGCGAGCGAAGGAGCGGCACGCCGGAGCGAAGGAGGGCGGCGAGTTGGTTATAAAGCATGGCCATGACCTGGCCTTTGACTTTCCCCTTCCGACCAAAAGCCAGCAGCGAACGCTTAGCCTTCTCTTCTTGAACGCGGAGCAAGAACATCGACTTCGCCGCGAGCACCGAGGCCACTTCGCGCGCGGACTGGGCCGTCAGGCGGCCTTCCACCTTGGCGCCTTTGGCGTCACGAGCGACATAGGAAAAGTCTGGCATGAATCATTCCCGCGCAGTGAATTTGGCCTGCGACCTTTAACCCGCGTTAGCTTCGGATGGATCGGCCTTGGCAGTGCGAACGACTTCTTCGATTGAAGTGAGGCCGCTCATTACCTTCAAAAATCCGTCGTAGCGGAGTGTTTTCATTCCATTGCGAACGGCGGCTTGTTTGATTTTCCAGCTGCTTTCGCGATCATGTGCGAGCTGGCGAACTTCATTGCCTGTGACGAGCAGTTCGTAGATGCCCATGCGCCCGCGATAGCCTACGTTGCGACATTCGCGGCAGCCGACCGGCTTATAAATTTCGCGTCCGTTGAGCAATTCCATCGGAAAATCGTCTGGCACGTCTTCGGGTTTGAGCACATGCGGCACTTTGCAATGCGGGCAGAGCTTTCGCACGAGTCGCTGGGCCATGACGGCCTCGACGGTGCTGGCGACGAGGAAGGGCTCGACGCCCATATCGATCATACGGGTGAAAGCGCCGGAAGCGTCGTTGGTGTGCAGCGTGCTAAACACCAAGTGGCCGGTGAGGGAAGCTTGAATGGCGTTTTCGGCTGTTTCCAAGTCGCGAATTTCGCCGACGAGCACGATATCGGGATCATGTCGC